>CAZLJL010000051.1:0-9226 GCA_964559785.1 uncultured Bifidobacterium sp. | reverse complement strand
GTGCATTTGCCGCAGCCCGGCACACGCTGGCGCTGATCGGTCTTGCTGCCTTGGCGGCACTGGCGCTGGTATTTTTCCGTCCATCTTTGCTAGACGAGATCAAAGAGTTGTCGCCTTTCGCGTCGACCTCTCTCGAGCAAAGGGCGGCCGAGGAAATTGCCTTTGCCGAGCTACTCGAACTGCCACAGCCCAAATATGCCGGGGTCTCAGCGCTGGAACAAGGCGCCAACCTCAGCACCGAGCAGCAGCGGGTCAATCTCTGGCTCTCGAAGCGCTACCGCATTGCGGGCACTGCCAGCACGTTGCTGGTGGGCGCGGCCTACGAGGCAGCAGAGACCGTCAAGGTCGACCCTCTGCTGATTCTGGCGGTGATGGCGATTGAATCACGCTTTAACCCGTTCGCTGAAAGCGCCATGGGCGCCCAAGGGCTGATGCAGGTGATGTCGCGGGTACATCGAGAAAAATTCGACAATCACGGCGGACCGACGGCTGCGCTGAACCCAGTCGCCAATATTCAGGTGGGCGCGCGCATCCTGAAAGACATGATCCGGGTCTCCGGTTCGGTACAGGGTGGTCTGAAGCTGTATGTGGGTGCCGGTAATCTTGAAACAGACGGTGGCTACGCAGCGAAGGTATTGGCTGAGTACAGCAGACTGCAACAAGTTGCGGCTGGCAAGCGAGTACCCACCTTCACCCCACCACAAGTGGTTGAGCCCGCTCGTGAGGCGGATGCAGCCCCGGTCGTATCGCACGCAGAGCAGGAACCCGCCTAACACACGAACCTGCTCAACCTGCCACACGCAGTATCACGGCGCCTGCTGTCATGTTTGCAGCGGCGCCGTTTTCTTTTTATGCGCCACGCGCCAAATAGGCCGCCAAGCGGCTGATGGCTTCTTCCAGCTTCGCCATCGAGGTGGCATAAGACACCCGAATAAAGCGATGCGCACCGACTTCACCAAAGTCCACACCGGGCGTCAGCGCAACACCGCTGTGCTCGAGCACATCACGACAAAACCCTGCAGCATCATCGGTCCAGCGACTGCAGTCGGCGTAAACATAAAAAGCACCATCCGGTGGTACCGGAATATCGAAGCCGAGACCTTGCAAGGCAGGTACCAGGTAGTCACGTCTGCGACGCATCTCCTGACGTCGCTGCTCGGCGATCTCGAGCGCCTGCGGCGTGAAACAGCCTAGCGCCGCATGTTGCGCCATGCTGGACGGGCAGATATAAAAATTCTGGGCGAGCTTTTCAATCGCCGGTAGTAGCGCAGGCGGTATTACCAGCCACCCGAGACGCCAACCGGTCATGTTGAAATACTTCGAGAAACTATTGATGACGATCACGTCTTCACCCAAGGCTAACGCGGTGAATGGCTGATGATCGTACGTCAGGCCCTGATAGATTTCATCGACCACACTGAAACCACCGCGCTCTCTTACTGCGGTGATGGTTTGCGCGAGTTGATCGCGCGTCATTGAAGTACCGGTCGGATTCGATGGCGAGGCCAGCAGTACGCCACGCGTCTGTTCGCGCCAGTTCGCGGCCACCATTGCTGCAGATAGCTGGAAACGATCTGCGGGTCCGCTCGGAATCAGTACCGGACGCCCATTGAACGCAGTGATGAAATGTCGGTTGCACGGGTAGCTGGGATCGGGCATCAGCACCTCGGCATCGCGCTCGACCAGTGCCGCGCACGCCAGCAGCAAAGCACCGGACGCCCCCGCCGTGATCACGATTCGCGCTGCAGGCACATCAACACCGAAAGCATTGCGATAATGCGCCGAGATGGCGTCACGCAGCGGCTGCAAACCAAGCGCAGCCGTGTAGCGCATGGCAGCGCCATCGGCGAGCGCACGCTGCGCGGCATCAAGCACGGGTTGCGCAGGTGGAAAGTCGGGCTCGCCAATACACATATAGATCACCGAACGTCCGGCCTGCTCCATCTCACCGGCGCGCTTGATCACTTCCATGACATGGAACGGCGCAATCTGCTGCAGTCGCTGCGCAAGCGAAAAATTCATGATGGGTGGTGCGCCTTAGCGAACAGCGGCGACTTCGATCGCGCGCAATTTGGCGGCGAGTTTGTCGAGTACGCCATTGACGTACTTGTGGCCGTCGATACCGCCGAAAGATTTGGCGAGTTCGACCGCTTCATTGATCACAACTTTGTAGGGAATTTCAATATGCTGCTTCAGCTCGTAGGCACCAATCAGCAGTGCGGCATGTTCGATCGGTGAAAGCTGATCAATCGCACGATCAATATACGGAACAATCTCGGCGCGCAAGCCCACCGCATCGCGGATGGCACCATGTAATAGCGCATCAAAATGCGCACGATCAGCCTTGTCAAACCCATGGGCGTCACGGATATAGGCATCGATCACACCGGCGTCTTCGTGACTCAGCAACCACTGGTAGATGCCTTGCAAGGCAAACTCACGCGCACGATGGCGCGGGGTTCGGTTCTTGCTGGGGTTGGCGTGTCGAGAAGGGGTGCTACTCATGCATTGCCTCAGTCTTCTTCAGCGTCATCGGCCAACTCTTCCATTGCAGCGACCAGATTCGCCATCTCAACCGCGACACGTGCTGCATCAGCACCTTTGCCGGCCATACGGGCCTCGGCCTGCTCGTCGTTTTCGGTCGTCAGTACCGCATTGGCGATCGGGATACCGTGGTCCAGGCTGATGCGACGGATGCCAGCACCCGATTCATTGGCCACCAACTCGAAGTGATAAGTCTCTCCGCGAATCACCGCGCCGAGCGCAATCAGCGCATCGAACTGACCAGACTCCGCCATTTTCTGTAATGCGAGCGGGATCTCGAGCGCACCAGGCACCGTCACCACCAGCACATCCTGATCATCTACCCCGAGATATTTCAGCTCGGCCAGACAGGCTGCTGCCAGTCCATGGCAGATATCCTCGTTGAACCGCCCCTGCACGATGCCAATCCGCAGGCCAGCACCATCGAAATCGGGTTCGTACATTCCCACGCTCATGTCGCCTCCTGCATCAGTGCTCGGTCGGGCCAGCTTGGTAGCCGGTGACCTCCAGGTTGAAGCCAGCCATCGAAGGCATTTTCCTTGGGTTGGCCAGCAGCTTCATCTTACCGACGCCTAGCGCGCGCAAAATTTGCGCGCCAATACCGTAGGTTCGAAGATCCATTCGTGCGCCACGCGGCATCGGCACCGGCTGGGAAGATGCCAATGCGCTGAATTGCGCAAACATCTGATCCGCCGATTCCTCGCAATTCAGCAGCACGATCACACCGCGCTCCGCCGCTTTTATCGCCAGCATGGCCGCTGACATGTTCCATGAGTGCGTGGTCGCATGGGTGTCAAGCAAGTCAAGAATCGACACCGGCTGATGCACACGCACCATTGTTTCCAATTCCGGCGCAATGCTGCCGTGAACCAGCGCAAGATGCGCCCCACCGCTGGGCGCATCACGAAATGCGATCGCATGGAAATTGCCATGCGGCGTCTGCATCTCGCGCTCGCCAACACGCTCAATAATGCTCTCGTTCTGGCTGCGGTAGTGAATTAAATCGGCGATGGTGCCGATCTTCATACCGTGCTCCCGCGAGAATTCGATCAGGTCGGGCAGCCGCGCCATGGTGCCGTCTTCTTTCAGAATCTCGCAGATCACCGCAGCCGGCGTCATCCCCGCCAAGTCGGCTAGATCGCAACCGGCTTCGGTGTGACCTGCCCGCATCAACACGCCACCTTTCTGCGCCCGCAGCGGAAAGATATGTCCCGGCTGCACTAAATCGCTTGGTTTGGCGTGGCGCGCCACCGCCACCTGAATCGTACGTGCCCGATCAGCGGCCGAGATACCCGTGGTGACGCCCTCGGCGGCCTCGATCGATACGGTGAAATTCGTGCCGAACGAAGTACCGTTACGGCCGGTCATCATCGGCAGATTAAGCTGCTCGCAGCGTTCTTCGGTCAAGGTCAAGCAGATGAGGCCGCGCCCAAAGCGCGCCATGAAGTTGATCGCTTCCGGGGTGACGAAGTCGGCAGCCAGCACCAAGTCGCCCTCGTTCTCGCGATCCTCTTCGTCCACCAGAATGACCATGCGGCCAGCGCGCAACTCGGCAATGATCTCTTGTGTGCTGGATAGTGACATGGGGGTGCGTCCGGAAAGGCCGCACATTCTATCGGATTTCAAAGGCCGCACCTAGGCGGTGCAGCATGCTAATTTGCCAATTGCGCCGCGCCGGTTCAACCCGGCAAGGCCGTCAGCGAAAGCATGCGCTCAACATAACGGGCGATCAGGTCGACCTCCAGGTTGACGCGCACGCCCGCTGCAAGGTGCTTGAGCGTCGTCACCTCAATGGTATGGGGAATGAGGTTGATGGAGATCGTGCATCCCTCGGCATGATCAGTAACGCTATTGACGGTCAGCGATACCCCGTTGACCACCACCGAGCCTTTGTAGGCCAGATACCGCGCGAGCGAGGCTGGCGCCAGAATATCCAGCCGCCACGATTCGCCCACTTCGGCGAAATAACTGACCGTGCCTTGTCCGTCGACATGACCGGATACCAAATGTCCACCTAGCCGCTCGGCAAGGGTCAGCGCTTTTTCGAGGTTAACCTCGCCTTCGTGCTCCAGACCGACGGTGCAATTTAGGCTCTCGCGTGAGACATCCACACAAAACGTGTGCTCGGTTTTTTGGGTGACTGTCATGCAGGCGCCGTTGATGGCAATCGAGTCGCCAATCGCCACATCTTGCAGCGGCAATCCACCCGCGTGAACGGTCAGACGCAGACCTGCATCGGGCCCACTACCGAGTGGGTGAATTTCGCTGATGCGACCTACCGCCGCGACAATGCCTGTAAACATACTTCTCCAAAAAAATCAGTAAACCGCGCGCAGTGCGCGCAGCCGCAAATCCGGTCCAACTTGCTGTATCTCGTGAAACCGGAACGACATACGGTCGCTCAGATGCTCCAGTACCGGCAGACGCGCCAAGCCTTGCGCTGGCCCCAGCAGACAAGGCGCAAGATACAGCAGCAACTCATCGACCACATCAGCGCGCAGTAGTGAGCCATTCAACTTGAAACCGGCTTCAATATGCAGCTCGTTGATCTCGCGCCGGCCAAGCTCATGCATCAGGGCGGGCAGATCAACCTTGCCACTATCGTCGGGTAACCGTATCACCTCGTGACCCTGTGCACGCAGTTGCTCTGCGCGCTCGGCGCCATCCACTGCGGTGAAGATCCAACTCGCCGCGCCTTGTAATACCTTCGCTTGCGGCGATATATCCAAATGACTATCAATGATGATACGACGCGGCTGACGAGGTGTCTCGACCGCACGTACAGTCAGCTGCGGATCGTCCTGCTGAACTGTGCCGATACCAGTTAACAAGGCACATGCACGTGCGCGCCAGGCGTGACCATCGTCACGTGCATGCGCTGAAGTAATCCACTGACTCTCGCCGTTCTGCAAAGCAGTGCCACCATCCAGGCTGGCTGCCATCTTCATCCGCACCCAGGGTCGGCCATGCTGCATGCGATGCAGGAAACCCAGATTCATCTCGCGCGCTTCTTCAGCCAGTACGCCCAGCACGACCTGGATGCCCGCTGCACGCAGCTTCGCCAATCCCTGACCAGCCACCAGGGGGTTGGGGTCTTCAATCGCCACCACCACACGTGCCACACCAGCAGCGATTAAGGCATCTGCGCACGGCGGTGTGCGGCCATGATGACTGCACGGCTCGAGCGATACATAAACGCTGGCACCGCGCACATCGACCCCACGCTCTTTGGCATGATGCAGGGCATGTGCTTCCGCATGCGCGAAACCAGTCGCCTGTGTATGCCCTTCAGCGAGGACATCACCATCGCGCACAATCACGCAACCGACCCGGGGATTCGGGGTCGAGGTATAGAGGGCTTTGGCAGCCTGCGCGAGCGCAGCGCGCATGCCATCGGTATCGGTGAGAATCTTCACATCGTCAGCATCAGCAGAGATACGACATTCTAGCAAGTGGCAAGATCACGATCAGGATCGCAGACGCGTACGCGCCCAAGAAATCCGATCACCAGTTTGCGCTTTTGCTCACCCAGCCGAAATAGTATCGATCCAAATTGCGGTACCGAGGCGCTTGTGACGGTGCGCGGACGGCCACTCGGATCAAACGCGAGATACGTGCGCTTGCTATCCGTGAGACGTGTAATTACCTCTAATCCCGCGGGTATGGGAGCCCCGTGATGCAGAACTAGATCGCCCGGGTCAACGCGCTGATTGTCATTCATATCTATCGCGACGCACCATCCCAAACGCCATTCACCCCACACCAGGGGTAACAGATCAACCCGGCGGCCACGACGAACTGCTTCGTTACGCGCCCGACTAAGTGCAGAATGAAAATCCGCGACCGCTGCCGTCACGCGCATACGATCTAGCAAGGGCTGGAAGGTCGATAACGTCGCTACTGTGAGTAAAGCCACAATACATGATGTCAACACTAGTTCGAATAGTGTGAATCCGCTCGCTCTGTAGGGCGTTCTTTGCAGGGCGGTTGGATGATTACGTGGTTTACGTGGCATCGTTTATACAGTACCTGGATGATGTTTTGATGGCTTCTTCAGCCCTTACCAAGGAGAAGCACGTCTCAGGGATCTAACCTGCGCCAAGCAATTCGGCGAATACGCGAGACACATTCAGCGACCACATCATGATCACAATAGTCGACTGCGTAATCTGCTTGCAGACGTACCTTGACCTGCGCGACATGCCCGACTGCGGTAATTCGAAAGATACTGAGTGGAAGGTCGCTCAGCTCCGCCATCGCATCGGTGTTAAGCACCTCGAGCGTCCAATCAACGCCTGTCTGTCGATAGACATCAGAGTCAGGATTTACTGCCAGGTTTTTTTCAAGCTGCTGCAAGCGTAGCTCCGCCTGCGACAAGGCCTGCTGCTGATGTATCCACTGTGCTGAAGAAAACGCAGCATCCTGTGTCAAATGAGATGCCGAAGCTGCTAATAGCATCACCATCATCACTGATAGTGTCGAGGGTAACAAGCTCATGCATCCGGACGCAGGCTATTGTTCAGGAAAATGATCTTGTCGAACTGACGATGTAGGCGATTCGGCTTCAACTGCTGAGGTAAAACATGCGCGCCGTCATCGTCAGCAGAATTACACCCAACGCCATTGGTACCGAACAGATCTATGGGTTTCGGGGCACCGATCCATCCAAGATGCTGTGGTGACCGCATCAGCAAGGCGATGTGGAGTGCCACAATGCGAGTACGCAGCGGTAACGACGATGGTACCGTGGTCGATGCGGTATCGGACAGCTGGGACGCGCTAAGGAAATTGTTTGGCAAGCCATCGTCGTCGACATCCACGCCAAACCGCACTTGAAAGGCAAGAACGCCACTGGCCACCGCTTGAGAAGTCCATGCCGATGCACCGCGGTAGTGACATCGCAACTCAGGCTCGTTCATGGGATCAAGCCCGATGTAAAAAATACTACGGCCGGTGAACTCATCAGATTGGCTTGCAAGGGGTACGGCAAAGCCAGCGCAATTCAAGACCAGGCCAGTGGCATCGCCGCGCAGTCGAATCACCAGCAAGTCACTCGCAAGCGAGCTTGAGGGTGCGATATTCACCATCGTCTGTGCCGTGCCAGAGACGGTGGCATCGTCCAAGCCATCAATCGCTCCCTCGATTGGCCGCGAGGACAGCACAGACATCGGCATAGCCACGTTCACATAACCTGCATGCTGTAACAATCGCTCAATAAGGTCGAATATCTGGTAGGCCTGATCCTCCATAAGCGACAATTGTCTAGCCCGCTGATGCGATCGCTCTGCCTGCGCCGTGAGATGAATCGCCGAGAGAACGATGCCGACTGATAGTGACAGCGCAAGCATCAAGGAAATCAGACCACTACCGCGATCGCGGTGGTGCATCACTCCATCCCTATCGGTATCACGAGCGCAGGTGCAGGCGCGGTGACCGGCCAGCCCAATTTCATTAGCAAGGCACTACCATGAGTGGCACAGGTCCAATCCGTCATTGCACTCGAATTCACATCCCCCAGACAGACCATCACGCGCGCGTCCGGCATCACCTGTCGCAGACGCCACTGCCATGCCGTGAGGTAGTGCCATGCACTTGCTGCTTTATCGCAGCTGCTTTCTACACAGCACGCATTGGATACAACGGTGGTGCTGGATGACTGCTTCAAGGCTTGCTCGAGCGGCATACCGAGCCCCAAATGCCCACCACGTCGAACCCATGCAGAAAATTCCGATGCCAATCGAACTGCACTGGCCCGCCGCGAAGCGTTTTGAAAAATGATCGAATTAGTCGTGTTAGATCTGATGAGTAGTAGTGCTGTCATTGCCACCATCAGCAGCGCGACCATTTGCTCGACAACAGAAAATCCGAACCACCATCGGGCCATCGCCACCTCCGATTTTTTGAGAATGATCGGCGATACCGCAAGCCTGCGATGAGCAAAGTTAAAGGTCAGACTAATAATTGACGAGGCGCGTCAAAAAATCAGCAGGGCTAGCCGATAAGTAGTAATGACAAATGAGGATTTACGCCAATGACCCAGAAGGACTCAGTGGGCGCTCAGTGGGCGCTCAGTGGGCGCTCAGTGGGCGCGCAGCTTGGGGCTGGTGGGAGGCTTGGGTTCGACATCAATCTCATCGATCGCATCGCGAAACTCCGAGACATCCTCGAAGCTACGATAGACCGACGCAAAGCGAATATAGGCGACCTTGTCTAAGCGCTTCAACTCGCGCATCACCAGCTCGCCCAACTGACCAGAGTCGATCTCGCGATCACCTGATGAGCGCAGCTTTTGTTCGATACGCTGAATCGCCGCATCGACCGCATCAGCAGATACCGGCCGCTTACGTAATGCAAGCGCCAAACTTGCACGCAGTTTTGCGGTTTCAAAATCGGTTCGGCTGCCATTTTTCTTGACGATGGTTGGCATCGCCAACTCGACCCGCTCGTAGGTGGTGAAGCGCTTGTCGCACGCATTACAGCGACGACGACGACGCACGCTGTCGCCCTCCTCCGAGTCGCGGGTATCGAGTACCTGAGTATCTTCGCTATGGCAAAAGGGGCAGCGCATCGTCAGTCTCGTGTCGGATTATCTCGTCGCGCCCCGGCCATGATTACCTGGCGTAGACAGGATGTGCGTCAGTCAGTTTCTTGACTTCCGCCTTGACGCGTTCAATCGTCGCTG
>CAZLJL010000050.1:0-9334 GCA_964559785.1 uncultured Bifidobacterium sp. | reverse complement strand
CAGCCTCCATCAAGCAACCACTCACCAAACGCGGCATCGCCAGAAATGTCGCGTTTTTCACTTCAACTACTGGCCGCGGCGAACCCGATGATGTCGCACTTCCCGGCTGCGATACGCTCATTCAATACATGGGCGGACAAGAGGCCATCGATACCGCACGCAGATTGATTGAACATGGTAAGTCACCCAATACGCCAGTGGTCGCCATTGAAAATGTGAGTCGCGATGATGAGCGCATCATTCGACTATCACTTGCTGAGATGGTGCATGGCCTACCGACGGGTGAAGGGCCTGTACTCGTCATGATTGGTGAGGCCTTGCGAGTCCGTTCAGACACTTAATCCGCTGAGCGAACACGTAGCGAAGCCACTACACTCTTTCGCTATTCGATTCGAGATCACCGATAAATCTTCTACTCGCTGATCAAAGCTCGACACCGTAGCGACCTTCCGATGCATTGTCACGGCTCCTTGATTTTCATGCGAGACGTCGTCAATGGGCCAGATCCACCCGAGCAAGAACACACCGCAAAAAGCAAAGCGAGACTACCGCCCCCGTCGGGTGTGGTCCTTGCAGCAAAAACAGGAAATCTTGGCGCTCGCACGACAGACCAGTACCCTACACGCCGCTCGCACCCACGATGTAGATATCCGATTGCTTTTTCAGTGGCGCGCACACGAGCGAATCGGTGAACTTGCACAACGGACCTGGAAGGAGCCCGACCGCCCGAAACGACGTAACCGCCGGCGTGAGGAAATAGATATCGCTGAACAAGCAGAATTGGCGGATCAGGAAGTCTGACGCCAAGTCATCTTAAAAAATCGTTTTATCGCTTTCGCTGGCGCGAAACCATCCTGCGCTACTCGGCACGGTCTCGGTGGCTCGACGCTATCCATGCAACAAGGTGAGTGGCCGGCTAATGCGTGAGTGCTAATGCAGTGGCAAACCGCACGCAATCAGTGCATGCTGCCTACTGCAGTGTGCTTTGACAGTATTTGGCGATCGCCTCAAGCACGGCTGGGCTCTCGCCAACCGCTGCAGCCACGCTTAACTGCAAGGAAGGGTGGGCGGCACGTAATTCTTCAACCATCTCTGGCAAATCACGTACGACATGACTACCCTGCCCGAAAAATACAGGCACTACGCTGATCTTGCTGCATCCGTTTGCCACCAAAGTATCTACGACTGCAGGTAGCCTCGGCTCCATTAACTCAAGAAACGCTAATTCAATCACCGTACCCGGTAACTGGTCACGTAGTATCGCTTGCAGTCGCTGAAACGGCTGCGCCCAGCTTGCCGCACGCGCACCATGCGCAAAAAGAATGAGTGCATTTTGTTGATTCATTAATGTCTCTCCACCCAGCGTAATGCAGCAATGGCTGCCAATAAAAATAGTAAGCTGGGTAATGCGGCCGTTGCAAATGGCGGCCAAGTATTTAACAGTCCGATATGAGAAAAAAGATTATTCAACAAATGAAAGGTCATGCCAATCATAATACCGACGAACACTTTGAGTGAGAGACTACCGGCACGCACCTTCAAATAAGCAAATGGGAGTGCCATTACCATCATCACCAAAGACGTCATTGGATAGAGCAGTTTGGCCCACAAAGCAATATCGTAGCGCTCACTACGCTGATTGTTTTGCTTCAAATGACTACTGTACCGGGATAAATCGAGCGATGACATTCGCTTCGGATCTGTCAACATCACAGCCAAAATATCGGAGGTGATCTCCGACGGGATCTGGACTGTTGGCAGGTGTCTATGTGTCGCAACCAGCGTGACAGGCGATACCTGATCTCCCGGTGGCGTAGAAAAGCGCACCTCATCAACCTCGCTCAGGGTCAATGCCCCCTCAGCCTGAAAGTATCCATAGCGCGCTGTAAGGCGAGACGTCATATGCATCTTCGCATCAAATTCAAATACGCTGACATCACGAATAGCACCATCTGGCTCAATACTACGAGCATTCAAAAACCGGGACCCGATCACTTCACCGGTACTAGTATTTCTCACTACATCTTTTGCCCACAAACCGGATCGGAATTCAGCCGATATAGCAGAGCCCATCAAACGACGCTTGAAGTGATCACGAAACTCACTCGATTTCGGCGCAATCACTTCCCCAAGAATGAAGGTCATTAGTGAAAATATCAGACCAATTTTCAGCAGTAATAGCAAGACATTACTCATCGATAGCGATGATGCCCGCATCACGGTGAACTCGGATCGAGCTGCCAGCTGAGCCATGACGTAAATCGTGCCAATCAGTACCACAATCGGCATCAGCTCATACGCATAAGCTGGCAGACCCAGCGCAACAAAAAGAATGGCATGCTCAAGTTGAAACGGGCCTTGACCTAAGGCGCCCAGCTCTGTCATCAGATCAAAGAATGAAAACAAAGCAAGGAACACGACCATCGTGAAACCGACCGCGCCGTATATTTGTGACGCAAAATAGCGCGTCAAGATTCTCATGCAGATACACCCTGCCGAACGAAAAGCTGTTTCCTTAACCGGCCACCCATGCGTACTGGATGCCAGCGGCTATTTGTATTCTCACGCCACAAGAACAATAGCAATGCCAGTATCAGTATCCCAAAATGTACCGGCCACCAACTGCCTGCAAAGGTTATTTTGCCCGCAGCAACCGAGCCTTTCAAAATAGCTACTGCATTGTGATATGAAATAGCCAAAAGTACTGCAATCATCAGGTTAAAACTTCGTCCACGTCGGGGACTCACAAAGCCCAGTGGAATCGCAAGGAGTATTAGCAGCAAACACATGATCGGAGTCGAAATTCGCCACATTAACTCTGAGAGGTTCGCTGGTGATCTCTGCCGAAGCAACTCCAGCGTAGGCAAGGTGCGCGCGAGCTTACTACCTCCAGCCTCTTGCTCGCCATGAAAAACTTTGACGGCGTAGCGCTCAAATTCAATCAAGCGAAATCTATCGATGCCCGGCGTGCTCTCGTAGCGATATCCGTTGAATAAAACCAGACTCTTCTCTCCACTCGCATTGATATCAACCTTCCCTGTCTGTGCTACTACGACGCTCTGCGGGTTAGCCGTCTGCAAGATGAAGATATTCCTCACCTCGCTGACGTTATCAGCGCGACCCTCGACAAAAAACAGCTTGTCGCCCTTGGAAGATTCTTGAAATTTTCCCGGGGATACGCGCGCCAGATCCTCCCGCTGCTGGAATCGCAATTTGTATTCCGTGGCATTGCGGTTTGCCCATGGCGTCAGCCAGATCGACAATGCTGCCGTCAGCAAGACCATCGGCATACCAACGGAAAGCACTGGTCTGATCCATTGGGTAAGTGACGCCCCTGAAGCCAGCCAGACCACCATCTCTGAGTCCTGATAACTGCGAGCCACCACCATCAGTACCGCGATGAAGGCCGTCAGTGAGATGATCACCGGGAGGTATCCGAGTGCAGCAAACCCAAGCATCGCAGCCACATCTTTCGGAGCGATCTTTCCTGAGGCTGCATCACCGAGGATCCGTATCAGCATCACGGTCATCACGATGGTAAACAAGACCGTGAAAACCGCGCCGACCGTATTCAGTAACTCACGGCGTATGGCACGCTGAAAAATCATTCGGGACTATAATTCGGGGGAATTGTCGAGGAGTGTCCATGGACTTTAGCATAAAAGCTTTCAATACAAAAAACGCAATCGCTGAGCAGAAAACCGGCTGCGTCGTGGTTGGTATATTCGAGAACGGCAAACTGAGCGCGCAGGCGAAAATCCTCGATAGCAAAGGCATCCTCAGTCACGCCCTGAAGAGCGGCGATATCACAGGCAAAGCGGGCAGCACACTGCTGCTGCACACCACCAGTGGTAACGCCAAGCGGATTTTGCTGGTTGGTCTGGGCCCTGAGACTGGCATCAGTGACCGCAACTTCATCAGCGCTTCGCAGTCGGTCGCGCGGTCGCTGGCCTCACTGGGGTCGACTGATGCGCTCATCGCTCTGCCAACAGACGGTGTACAAGGCCGCGATGCTTATTGGGCTGTGCGGACACTGGTACTGGCGCTTCGTGAAAGCGTGTATCGCTCCGACAGCCTGAAGAGCAAGAAGGAAGAAGTTTCGACTGGCGTGAAGCGTGTTGCGATCGGCGTCGATAATGCGCATCTGACTGAAGCGCGCAAGTCGCTCGCGCAGAGTATCGCCATTGCCAATGGAGTCGAGCTGGCCAAGACCTTGGGCAATTTACCACCCAATATTTGCACGCCCACCTATCTGGCCAACACAGCAAAACAAATCGCGAAGGAATACAAACTCGGGGTTGAGGTGCTGGACCGTAAGCAACTCGAGGCGCTGAAGATGGGCAGCTTCTTGTCAGTTACGCAAGGTAGCGAGCAACCCCCTAAATTTATCGTGCTGAAGCACCTCGGCGGCAAGCCAAAGGATGCACCGGTGGTGTTGGTTGGCAAGGGCATCACCTTCGATACTGGCGGGATCTCACTCAAGCCGGGCGCCGGTATGGACGAAATGAAGTACGACATGTGCGGTGCCGGCTCAGTGCTCGGTACCTTCCGCGCGATCGGTGAGATGCAACTCAAGTTGAACGTGATCGGCGTGATACCGACCTGCGAGAACATGCCGTCCGGACGCGCCACTCGCCCCGGTGACATTGTCACCTCAATGTCTGGACAGACCATCGAGATTTTGAATACGGATGCCGAGGGCAGGTTGATTCTTTGTGATGCGCTGACTTATGTCGAGCGTTTCAAACCCGCCGCCGTGGTGGACATTGCCACATTGACTGGCGCCTGTATCACTGCACTCGGCCATCACAACACCGGTCTGTTTACACGACACGACGAAGCCCATGATGCACTAGCGAACGAACTGCTGGCTGCTGGCAAGGCGGCGAATGACACGGCCTGGCGCATGCCGATCGAGGACAGCTATCAGGAGCAACTGAAGTCCAACTTTGCCGATATTGCAAATATTGGCGGCCCTCCGGCCGGATCCATCACCGCCGCCTGCTTCTTGGAACGCTTCACCCGCAAATACAACTGGGCGCACCTCGATATTGCCGGTACGGCTTGGAAGAGTGGCGCGGCCAAGGGAGCGACCGGGCGTCCGGTACCGCTACTAACCAGCTTCCTGCTGGAGCGGGCCAAAAAGTAAGTTTCGTCAGCATCACTGAAAAAGGGAGCCTCGGCTCCCTTTTTTGTTGGCCGTCGTCCACACCTGTTTATTGCTGTACAGGAATTTAGAGTACCGAGTGAACTATATTCGGCTGCCTTCAACCCATTTTGTTCGATGAACATATATTTCCATCGTTTATCAATCAACTTTTTGGGAGAAGCATGATGGCAGATCGCACGCCGACATCTCATCGAAGCTACGCCAGAACACCCGACACACCAGGCGCTGACCTCAGCTCCAACAGCTTGAGCGAATCCCACATCGAGAAGGCCACCAGAGTTCGAATCAAGCAGATTCAAAAATCGGCAGAGCGACAGCGTCCAGGCATGAACGACGTAAGGAGTACGCAAGCACAACTAAACATCATGCGTGACTGGAGCATCAAACAGCTGGAGAAATACCAACAGAGCCACCCATCTCATGCGACCCCTTTGACATCAACGTCACCGGTAGTGTTTTCATACCCAGACTTGTTAAAGGTGAAGCAGTTTGTAATTAAGCAGCTAGAACAATCAGGGCATGACAAATGCGTGCAGTTGATTCTGGCGGAGTCGAGGCATAGCAGTCCACTGATTGATCAATGCCTTGATCTGGCGCCGATTAGTATAAGCCTCGGAGATTACAATTCACTTCTTGAAACGCTGGAAAATCTCGACTCAATTCCATGGATTGAGAACCATTCAGAATATAAAACATTTTCTGAATCAATCACATCTCTCCCCAATCGCATAATAAATCAGAGCGGAAATATTTATAGAACCTTGGTACAAGCTCTCACAGAATATTTACGTAAACAAGATGGAACCCAACCTCTCGCCATAGGGTCGCAAAAAAACATTAGTCTGACGCAACATACACTTGAAGGCTTTCTCAGGAAGACACGAATCGCCTTAGGAATTGAGCACGGGAAATTAGATAAAAAAGAGGTTTTTGAAGTCGTGGTTTTTACCAAGGAGCTTTATCGGTATATTCCTGAAGATAAAGGTCTATTGATTACCTGCTTGACTCGCATTCTCAGGAATCATCTCCAGTGAGATATCGAATTGATTCGATCATCAATCATTCAATAGCGGGATTTATCCCGCTTTTTTGTTTATACAGAAATCCATCGGGATAGCACGTGTTTAGATACAATGGCGTTTTCAAGCCAACAAAATCTGTTGAATGAAACTCGCCACCTGGAACGTCAACTCGCTGAAAGTCCGTCTGCCGCAAGTACTGGAGTGGCTGTCGACCTCGCCGGTTGATGTGCTCTGCCTGCAGGAGACCAAGCTCACCGACGATAAATTTCCCGTTGCGGAGATTAATGCAGCGGGCTATCAAGTCGCTTTCACTGGTCAAAAAACCTATAACGGTGTCGCCATACTTTCGCGGCATCCGATACAAAACGTCGTTAAAAACAATCCCCTGTTCGATGATGAGCAGCAGCGGGTCATTAGCGCAACCATCGAGGGCATGCGTATTGTTTGTGCTTATATCCCCAACGGTCAGGCGGTCGGCTCGGATAAGTACGAGTACAAACTACGTTGGCTGGATGCACTGGCGCGCTGGCTGAGTGATGAATTGCAAGCGAATCCCTCACTCGCCCTGCTTGGTGACTACAACATTGCCCCCGGCGATGCTGATGTCTATGACCCGGTGGAGTGGGCTGGACAAGTGCTGTGCTCCGACCCCGAGCGCGCGGCGTTCGAGCGTTTGGTAGCCCTGGGTTTGCAAGATGCATTCCGGATGTTCCCACAAGCCGAGAAGCTCTACAGCTGGTGGGATTATCGGCAGATGGCCTTCAGACGCAATAGAGGCTTGCGCATCGACCACATTCTGCTATCGGCACCACTCGCTGCACGCTGCACCGCCTGCGAGATCGACAAGCTGCCACGTAAATGGGAACAGCCGTCCGACCATACGCCGGTCGTCGCGACACTGACGGCCTGAGGCGTCTTGCCTACGTCTTGATTGAGGCGATTGCCTCGCGAATCTGTGTGAGCGAGGCTGGATCTTCGATCGTGGTTAAATCACCCGCATCACGGCCCTCACAAATCGCCTGAATCGATCGGCGCAGCAATTTGCCCGATCGTGTCTTGGGTAGCAGATTCACGCAAAAAACATGCGCCGGGCGCGCGACTGCGCCGAGCTGGTGATCAACAATTGCAAACACTTCCTTCTCGAACTGTTTTTTCGCTTCCGGTGTCACCACTTTATCGGAATGCTTGGGAATGACGAATGCAACTGCGACCTGTCCCTTGACCTTATCCTCGACACCAACCACGGCTACCTCGGATACATTGTCATGGCTTGAGATACTCTCTTCAATCTCACGCGTGCCCAGGCGATGACCTGCGACATTGATCACATCATCGGTACGGCCCAGAATAAAGTAGTAGCCATCGTCATCACGAATGCCCCAGTCGAAGGTGGAATACACCTGCTCGGTACTGAAATTCGACCAATAGGAATTTAGGAAGCGCTGATCATCACGCCACACAGTCTGCAAACAGCCCGGCGGCAAGGGTCCTTCAATCACGACCACACCTTTTTCATTAGCGCCGCACAATTCGCCATTGGCTTCATTCAAAATCTTGACGCGGTAACCGGCCATCGGCACCCCGGGGCTACCGAGCCGGGTTGATCTGTCATCTACGCCTTTTGCCACCGACAAAATCGGCCAGCCGGTTTCCGTCTGCCAGTAGTTGTCGATGATAGGCACACCTAGTGCATCAGCCACCCAGGCAGAGGTGTTTTCATCCAATGGCTCGCCCGCAAGATATAGTGCTTTCAGCGAGGATAAGTCATGTTTCTTCATTAGCTCCGGTGGCTGCTTTTTCAGCACGCGCACAGCAGTCGGCGCAGAGAACATACGGGTTACTTTGTATTTCTCAACGATCTGCCACCAGATCGCAGCATCTGGGCGCAGCGGCGTTCCTTCGTACATGATCGTTGCCATCCCTGCGATCAGCGGGCCGTAGACGATGTACGAGTGCCCCACGACCCAACCAATATCCGAGGTGGAGAAATATGTTTCACCGGGCTGACCACAAAAGATAGTCTCCATCGACATCGCGAGCGCCACGGCGTAGCCACCGACATCGCGCTGCACTCCCTTCGGCTTGCCGGTGGTACCCGAGGTATACAGGACGTAGGAAATATCATCTGACTTCAGCCATGTGACCGGAACCTGAGCATCGATATGCAATTCACGCTGGGCGGCATAATCAATATCGCGCCCGGCGACCAGATTCATTTCGGCCAGATGGCGGTTCACTAGCAAGACATGCTGCGGTTTATGACTGGCGAGTTCGATCGCCTCATCCAGTAAAGGCTTATAGGGAATGGCTTTGCCACCGCGCGAACCGGCATCAGCCGACACAATCAGCTTGGGCTGTGCATCATTGATTCGCGTCGCGAGGCTATTTGCAGCAAATCCGCCGAATACGACCGAATGAATCGCACCAATGCGAGCGCAGGCCAACATTGCAAATGTCGCTTCAGCAATCATCGGCATATAAATCAGCACACGGTCGCCTTTCTCGACACCAAGCGACTGCATGATCGCCGCCATGCGCTCTATTTCACGCAGTAGCTGCTGATAGGTCCATACTTTTTCTACGGGTGAACCGTCGGCAGTTTCGGTGGTGATGGCAATGAGTGCGGGCTGATCACCCTGCGTCTTGGCCCAGCGGTCAACAGCGTTGTGGCAAAGATTCGTTTCGCCACCGACAAACCATTTGGCAAATGGCGGGCGCGAGTAGTCGCATACCTGCTCGAATGGTTTACGCCAATCGATGCGCTTGGCCTGCTCGGTCCAGAACGCATCAGGATCATTGATTGACTTTTGGTAGAACGCGCCGCCCATCTTGTCTCCCCTTCTCACTCGCGCCGATGCTCAGTAGCCATCGAATACGTCGAGCCTACATTTCATCATACCGCAGGCGGCACACGCACCCAGCCTTCCATCAGCACCCGCGCGCTACGACTCATGATCGCCTTTTTCACACACCACTCGCCGTCTTGCTGCATGGCTTCTGCACCGACGCGCAGCGTGCCGGAGGGATGACCAAAACGTACTGCAGTGCGCTCACCACCGCCCGCCGCCAGATTCACCAGCGTGCCGGGGATCGCAGCAGCAGTACCGATCGCGACGGCGGCGGTACCCATCATCGCGTGATG
>CAZLJL010000049.1:0-9476 GCA_964559785.1 uncultured Bifidobacterium sp. | reverse complement strand
GACCCTACTTCTGCGAAGTCCTGATGAATATCGCATCACCAATTTTGTTGAACGCTGACTCATAGACCTTGGGGTCAAGAATGGGCTTTTCGCGGTTGGCTTGTTGTCCGTACTCTCTCAGCATCTTATCGCGCTGAACAAAACTCAAGCGCACCTTAGTCGTCTTCCCGTTAATCTCTTCCACGAATGCGGTCACCGCAGTCTTGCCTTCGGATCGCATATTACTAATATTTTCGAGGAAGGCCTGCATACCATCTGCGCCTTTCAGCGGTGATTCTGCAGTAATGAAGCCAGTCTCAAGGCTTGCGGAGTTGACCACATACCCAAGGTCTTGAAACACCGACATGGTTGAATTAAAAGCCGTTTTTTTGTCGGCCTCAAATTGCTTGGATTGAAAACTTTGTATCTCCAGAGAAGTTTTTTGCGGTGCGCCACCATCCGTCGCGCAGGCTGTCAGCAGCAGCGGTACGACCAACAGCAAAGTCCGTTGAATTTTCATGAATAGATCTCCTTAGAACGATGAAGAGCGAGAAGAGAAATCCACCACGGTTTTCACGCCGTTGATTTCCTTGAATTTGATGATCAGCGTGATGGTGCGGCTGGATTGCTCGAATCCTGAGCTGCTGCGACCGCCACCGAGCAGGATGATGGTTGCGCTGAAACCATTTGAACTGGAGTTCGCGACGGTGGCGTGCTTCTGGTACGTCCAGATTTCTTCACCATCTGCGCTCTGAGTCACCAGATTGGGCGATCCAAACGTTTCGACGACTTCCTGCTGCGTGGTGGTGTTCTTTTTTAGGGTCAGACTGACTTGTCCCGCAGTCAGGTTGTTTTTGTCAGTGGTTTGAGTGGGCTGGCTTGCGCAGGCGGTCAGCAAGCCGAGGCAAATGCCGAGGGTGATGAATTGAGTTCTCATGGCCGTATCGGAAAAATCCGACCGGCACTTAATCTAAAGACCGGGTCGGGAAGTTGTCGGAAAAGCACATGGGATTGTCCGGATGGATTATCTAATTAGCAATAAAGTTGTGGCGATTGCACAACTAATGGTGCGTTTGTATCCGGCCGAGGAGTAGCTGGGACGCGGCTAAGCGGCTACTGAGGGATAAAAATCTGCTGCCAGAGCGAAATGACAGCGTCGCGCATGGCGGCGATAGCCGTCGGCTCGATACGTGCGCGGTCTTCGCCGCGCAGCCGGATCTTGTGCTGCAGTCGACGAAATTCACGGTAAGCATCGGCGACTTGGGTGGCGAGCCTTGTGTCGATCAATCCGATCTGGCCGGCTAGTTTTAGCAGTGCAATATTGCCGATGTCAGCGGTGAGGTCCTCGTGCTCATGCGCGTGAAGCAGCACGAGGTACTGAACGATAAACTCGATATCGATCATGCCGCCTGGGTCATGTTTCAGATCGAAATCTTCGGATCGATTCGGATGTGCATCATGCATACGCTTGCGCATAGCCAGCACTTCCTTGCGAAGCTCCACCGCATCACGTGACTGCCGAAGCAATGCAACCCGTAAAGTTTCGAAGCGCTCGCCGATGCTGCTGTCGCCGGCGCAGAAGCGCGCCCGGGTAAGTGCCTGATGCTCCCAAACCCAGGCGGATTGGTGCTGGTATTTTTCAAATGCCGTAAAAGACGACACCAAAAGTCCGCTGGCACCATCGGGTCTCAGCGCGACATCGATATCAAACAGCACGCCTGCCGCGGTGTGGCTCGTCATCCAGGTGATGAAACGCTGTGCCAGTTTTGCATACAAGGGTGGGGCATCCTGATCCTGGTCATCGTACAAAAAGATCAGGTCTAGATCGGACGCGTAGCCCAGTTCTTTGCCACCCAGCTTGCCGTAGGCAATCACCGCGAAAGCGGGACGCTCACGGTGACGGCCGGGTAGGGTCTGCCACACTGCTTCAATGGTCACTGCGACCAGAACATCAGCCAGCGCAGACAGGTGGTCGGCCAGTCGTTCAACGGTGAGTAGCCCACCGAGATCTTGTGCCAGTAGTCGGAATTGCTGTGAATGGTGCTGTTCACGCAGTAGATCCATTTGCCGCTCGGTATCGCCCTCGAAGGCGAGCAGCCGTTGTCGGCACTCTGAAGCAAAGGCACTCCAATCGGGCTCAGTCTCAAGCGCAGAAGCGTCGAGCAGCTCATCCATCAATACTGGATGGCGATTGAGATACTGCGCTGCCCAAGCGCTAGCCGCAATCATGCGTATGACCCGCGCTAGTGCCTGCGGGAACTCGGTGAGTAACTCGAGGTAAGCCGAGCGGCGCGCGATCGCTTCGAATAGATCGAGCACACGATTCAAGGTGACGGATCGGGTGCCGGGCTCTGCAACCACGATCGGCAACGCACTACGGATGAGCGTATGTAACTGTATTTTTCGTTGCTCGGGTAGCGATTGCATACGGCTCGAGCGTAGGGTGGACAGCAAGCGTTGCGCCGTAAGTGTGGGCTCATCGAAGCTGAGCGACTGAAGATAAGCCGCCATTGCCTCTTCATCGAGTTCATCCAGCGCTATGGGTGTTCCGCTATTGTTCTCGGCGACTTGCTGGCCGCTTTTGTCTTCGAACATTGCATCAAATTGTGCGGCAACCCACTGGCTACAGTCTTCATGGGCTTGGATCAGCGCGTCGACATCGGTATAGCCCATCATCTGGGCGATTCGCAGACGATCTTCCTCATTGGGCGGCAGCACATGGCTCTGTGCATCATCGAGATACTGAATTCGATGCTCCAGATTTCGGAGGAAGCGGTAGCTGCTCAGCAGGCGATCGACGACATCGGCACTCAGCAGCTTTTTGTCGGCAATCGTCTTTAGCGTCGCACGTGTTGACCGATCACGCAGCGCAGGATCGCGCCCGCCACGGATCAATTGAAACACCTGTGTCAGAAACTCGATTTCTCGAATTCCACCACGACCGAGTTTGACGTTTACATTACGCTGCGGGTGTCGCGTCTCTTGCCGAACTACTTCTGCCCGTATTTGCGCGTGCATGTTGCGCAATGCCTTGATGGCGCCAAAGTCGAGGTAGCGGCGGTAAACAAATGGCTGCACTGTCTGGGTCAGCGCGTCGATATCCTCTGCGGTACCAGTCAATGCGCGCGCTTTCACCCAAGCGTAGCGTTCCCATTCACGCCCTTGCGTGACAAGATAGGTCTCGAGCATGGCGAAACTGGCTGCCAGCGGCCCCGAGCCGCCGTTGGGTCGTAGCGCCATATCGACGCGAAAGCTGAAACCATCCTCAGTGATTTCCGCAATATCGCCAATCAGCTTGCGACCGAGACGAACGAAAAACTCATGATTCGACAGAGACCGCTGGTGTTCCTGAGTGCAAACGGTTTCACCATCTTCGGGATAGAGGAAAATCAGATCAATGTCAGATGACACATTCAACTCGTGCCCACCCAGCTTGCCCATGCCAACCACAATCATGTGTTGCGTCCGACCGGATTCTTCACCGGTCGGCGTGCCGTGTAGGTCGCACATTTCTTGATAACGTGCATTGAGGTGTGTATTGACAACAAAATCAGCAAAGCGCGAAATCGCTGTCAGCACCTCATTCAATTCAGCGTATCCACCGAGGTCGCGCGTGGCAATAGCGGCTACCAGCAAATTGCGCAGGCGCCGCATTGCCGCCGGGAGCGAAGCGGCTCGTTCTAACTGCTTTTTCAACAAATCGGCAAGGTCGAGCCGGTCAAGCGATAATCCGGTTAGTTGCTCGAGCTCAGCGACGCGAGCCGGGTCGGCAGATAGCCAGCGCTGAACAAAACGTGAGGGTTCACTGCTGGCTAATTGCGGGTTGTTGTTCATGATTGGGGTCTTGACGGACGGTGCCGAGCACCTGCCGGCTTGCAGATATGATAATAAAATTGCGGCTGACTGGGTCTCGCCGACGATGATGCGGTCCGCTTGAACCTGATGATACTTGCCCCCGATGTCAACCGAGCTCCCAACGACTGAAGCGCCGCCACCCGCAGGGGTGAGCCGTTGGGCCGCGTTCATCTCGGTTCTGGGATCCTTGACCCATCTGTCACGCCGCTCGATGTATTGGTTGGGGGTCACGGTTGCGGTTTTCTACTTTGCTTTCTGCGCGCTGTTTCTAGGGCTGCGCTATTTAGTGCTGCCCAATATCGATCAATATAAGTCTACGGTCGCTAGCGTTGCCAGCCAGATGCTTCACCGGCCTGTCGAGATTGCCGGTATCAGTGCGCGCTGGTACGGCCTGATGCCTAACCTCCAGTTGGAGGGGGTGTTGATTCGCGATGAGCACGGCGATCAGGCACTGTTACTGCCCCGGGTCAACGCGACAATCTCCTGGTCCTCGTTGCTGGGACAGATTCAGCTTCGCTCCCTTGAGATTGTGCAGCCGGACCTGGACATTGAGCGCGACGCCAATGGTCGCTTGTACGTGGCGGGTATGCCGATCGACACCGGCCAACCGGACGATAGTCGAGTACTGAATTGGCTGCTGGATCAGCCGGAGATTGTGGTGAGGTCGGGAAAGCTGCGCTGGCTTGACCGGCAACGCGGCGCGCCAGAACTGACTTTGTCGGAGATCAGCTTTGTTCTTCGAAATGGCTGGCGATCGCATCGGGCGGCCTTGATGGCTACGCCACCTGCTGAATTATCGGCGCCGATTGATCTGCGAGTCGAGTTTACGTATCCGCCGTTTTCACGTAACCGAGCCGATTTTTCGCGTTGGTCCGGTAAGTTTTATTCGGATGTGCGTGAAGCGCACTTCGACGCATGGCGGCCTTATCTTGACTTGCCCTATAAATTGGCGGGCGGTGAGGGAGCTCTGCGTAGCTGGGTCAGTTTTGATGGTGGTTCGATCGATAACCTGACCGCTGATTTGGCCATGAAAAATGTAGCGGTCACGCTGGCCGAGGATCTGCTGCCGCTGAAGTTGATGGAAGTCGGTGGCCGAATCTCGGTGGAGGAATCAAGCACCGGTCTGAAGACCCAATGGTTCGCGTTTGGCAGCAAGGGGCACCAGATTCAGCTCACCGATTTTTCATTGCGTACCGACCAAGGCTCCGTACTGCCGCGCACCACGGCCAGCCATCGCTTTATCCCAGCGAGCGGCAACAAGCGCGAGCGCCATGAATTGAAGATGACGCAGATCGATCTTGATGCGCTATCTCGACTGGCCGATCACTTACCCCTATCTGCGTCTGAACGAAAACTGCTGGGTGAACTTGGCTTGCGTGGCCAACTGAGAGACTTCGCGGCCAGTTGGGAGGGTGCGCTACCGGGAGAAGCAGCTTTCAAACTACGTGGCAGTTTTGAGCGGCTCGCGCTGAAGCAGCGGCTGGCGGCTGTTGATGATTCGTCCTCATCGATACTGGGCTTTGATGGCTTGTCGGGCGATATTGATGCAGACCAGGATGGCGGTCACATCAAACTCAAATCTGAAAACAGCACATTGCAAACTGCCAATTACTTGGGCACACCCGCAATGACATTCGAGCAGCTTGATCTGGAGGGTGACTGGTCACTCCGAGAAAACCGTCGCGTTTTATCGATCAGGCTTAAGCGTCTCGACTTTCAGCAAGCCGGGCTCCGGGGTAGATTGGAAGGCACCCACTTGCTGCCTTGGCCTATATCGCCAGGCAAACTCGGTAGCGTCGATCTGCAGGCAAGCTTTCCCAGCGTTGCACTGAACCGGGTCGTGGATTACTTGCCCGCGGCTATCGGTCGTGACCCCCGCGATTGGATGAGCGCAGGTCTACTGGATGGTCGTGCAGAAGACGTGAGTGTGACGGTTCGCGGTGAATTGAGTGAGTTTCCGTTCCGAGCGCGACCCGGCGGCGTGAGCACTGACGGCATATTCAAGCTGAGCGCCCGCGTCAAGCAAGGACGCCTTAGCCCTGCACCGCAGATGTTGGCTGCAGATCGCCGCACGCCCCTTTGGCCATACATTGATGATATTGATGCGCAGGTAACGATCGACCGATCCAGGCTTCACATTCGTGCCGACGCTGCCAAGACTTTAGGCATCCCGCTGTCGAACGTCGACGTAGTTATTCCTGATCTGATGGCCAACGCACCTCACCTCGATGTCAACGGTAGTGCGAACGCTATGCTGCCAGCAATGCTCACTTATGTGAACGCGACACCAGTCGCTGGCTGGATCGATCAGATTACCGCAGATACGCGCTCGTCAGGGATGGCGAGATTAAGCTTGAAGATGCAAATTCCGCTGACCGATGAGGGCAAAGCGAGTGTGCAAGGCGCTGTGAAATTTGCAGGAAACGAAATTCAGTTATGGCCATCATTGCCCAGTGTTAGCGCTGTACAGGGTGAGCTCGGGTTCACCGATCACGGATTCCAAATTACATCACTGCAAGGCAATTCATTAGGCGGTTCGGTGGTAATCACTGGCGGAACGCAACGCGATGGAAGTACGCAAGTTCGTTTCGATGGTTCAGTGACCGCAGACGGTCTTGGGCGTTTCGTCACAGATCAGACGGCGAAGCGTTTTATGCGCAAGCTCTCCGGCAGTACGCGTTACGTTGCGAATCTCAAGATCCGCGATCAGCGTACCGATTTCTCGCTTGACTCGAATCTGGTTGGGCTTGGCATTGATCTGCCGTTGCCGCTACGTAAAGCCGGGCCAGAGAGCTTCCCTCTGCGCGTCGCCATCACGCCTTCGGCCATGCTCGACAATTCGACCCAGTCAGAAGAGATTCGGCTCACGCTAGGCCGTAATGTTTCCGCACGCTATTTGCGAACCCGACCGGCCTCTGGCAACGCCAGCTGGAAGCTGGTGCGCGGTGGGATCGGCGTGAATACACCCATCCCTAGCAATGATAGTGGCGTTGCCTTGGCGATCAATCTTCCCGCGCTTGATGCGGATGGTTGGCGCAATGTTTTGAACAGCCTGGGTGCTGATGCGACATCCTCAACCGAGAGCACATCGCCAGAGCAAGCTTTCTTTGCAATTGATGCGATCAATCTGCGGGTGACTGAGCTCACATTCGCTGAACGCAACTTTGATAATGCAGTGATCAGTGCGAATCGTATTCGTGGTGGTTGGCAGATTAACCTGAACATGAATGCCATGTCAGGTCGTGCTACATGGGAGGACCCATGGTCGGAGCGTGGTGCTGGCAAGATTACAGCGCGGTTGACGCAACTGAAGATCGAGGAACGCGACCGATCAAGTATGAGCGACCTGCTGGCAGGGAAGAAATCATTCACCGAGCTACCTGGATTAGATGTTATCGCCGATAACTTCGAGTTGCATGGTATGAGGCTGGGTCGACTGGAGTTGGCGGCGACCAACGGTAGTCTTACCAATGCTCCCGGGCGTGAGTGGCGTATCAGCAAGCTAGCGATTACTAACCCGGGTGCAGCTTTACGCGCCACTGGTCGCTGGGTAGCCAGCCAGAATGAGAGTCAGAGTACGCTCAACTATGAAATGGATATCACCGATGCTGGGGTGTTATTGGACCGCGTTGGCTTTGAGCGTACCCTGCGCAGTGGTAAGGGCAAGATGGAAGGCGATCTAAGCTGGCGAGGAGATCCATCCCAGTTCGATTTTCCTACCCTCTCCGGTAATTTGAGTTTGAAGCTTGGTAGTGGTCAGTTTTTGAAGGCGGATCCCGGCGTAGCAAAATTACTCGGCGTGATGAGTTTGCAGTCGTTGCCGCGTCGTCTGACGCTCGACTTTCGCGATATCTTTTCCGAAGGGTTCGCGTTCGATGGCATTGCCAGTACCGCGACCATCACACGCGGAATACTCAAGACCGACAGCTTCAAGATGCGGGGGCCGAATGCAGTTGTTCTGATGGACGGCACGGTTGATCTTATCGGCGAAACACAAAACCTCACGGTCGTGGTCATTCCCGAATTAAACGCTGCGGGCGCATCTGTCGTGTATGGCCTGGCTGTCAACCCAGTGGTCGGATTAGGCGCGTTCTTGGCCCAGTTTTTCCTGAAAAATCCGGTGGCCGCTGTGCTCACGCAAGATTATCAGGTGACGGGTCCGTGGAAGGATCCTGTCATTAAAAAGTTACCAGCTCGACGCAAGCCGGTTGAGTCAGGTAATGGCCAATAGGCTGGACGCAATTCAACAAAAAAATCCCTCTGTATGAATGAGAAAACCGACATGAGACCATTCAAGGTAGCTGCTGTGCAGATGGTATCTACGCCAGATCCTGCCAAGAACTGTGAGGTAGCAGCACGGCTGGTTCGTGAGGCCGCCGCTGCAGGTGCGCAGTTGGTACTGCTACCGGAGTACTGGGCCGTGTTGGGTGGTGACGAGCAAGATAAGGTGGAGATTGCTGAGCCCGCGGGTGATGGCCCGCTACAGAATTTTCTCGCCAACCTCGCGCGTGAATGCGGTATCTGGTTGTTGGGTGGCACCTTGCCATTGAAGTCGCATCAATCCGGCAAAGTACTCAATAGCCTCATGGCTTATGCGCCGGATGGCACGCTCGCTAGCCGTTACGACAAAATCCATCTGTTCGGATTCAAGCGCGGCGAAGAGTCCTATGACGAGTCACGCACCATTGTGCCGGGAAGCGAAGTGGCTGTACTTGAGACGCCTTTTGCTCGGGTTGGGCTGTCGATCTGCTATGACTTGCGCTTCCCCGAGTTGTATCGCGCCATGGGGCAGTGCGATCTGATCGTCATGCCCGCTGCATTTACCGCCACTACGGGTCGTGCGCATTGGGAAGTTTTGCTGCGCGCACGCGCCATCGAGAATCAGTGCTATGTGCTTGCATCTGCCCAAGGCGGTCTGCATCCGAACGGTCGTCGTACCTGGGGACACAGCATGTTGGTGGACCCTTGGGGCGCCATATGTACGCAATTGGCTGAGGGCGAGGGCCTGGTCGCGGGCGAGATTGACCTCGACTCGATGATGGGTATTCGCGCCAGCTTGCCAGCGCTGCAACACCGTACACTTTGAGCCAGTCAGCTCACGGCGTACAAACGCCCGATCCATTAGAATCACGACTTACCCCCAACACACCGAGCGAGCATGAACATCATTGAACCCAATCTGCAATCGCACATGACTGCGACCAACTTGCTGCTAACGCCAAACGGTCTTGATCAAGGCAAGTTACTGAATGCGCTGGGCTCGATTTTCACGCACAAGGTGGATTACGCCGATCTTTACTTTCAATTCACCAAAAGCGAAAGCTGGAGTCTTGAAGAAGGTATCGTGAAGACGGGTAGTTTCTCGATTGATCAGGGTGTAGGTGTGCGCGCCATCTCGGGCGACAAAACCGCTTTTGCCTATTCCGACGAAATCTCCGAGCGTGCATTGCTCGACGCAGCAGAAGCAACACGCACGATTGCACGCCGTGGTGCTGGGCGCGTCAAACTTGCTTCCTCGATCAAGCCGGGTTCGGCGCGGGCGCTGTATCACGCCAATGATCCTGTGGTCTCGCTTGATGCAACCGCTAAAGTGAAACTGCTGGAAAGAATGGAGCGTCTTGCGCGCGCCAAAGATCCCCGCA
>CAZLJL010000048.1:0-9598 GCA_964559785.1 uncultured Bifidobacterium sp. | reverse complement strand
TTTTGAGACATTGCTGCGATCAAGCTTGTATTGGGCAGAAGCGGGCAAATTCATCAACGGCAGGCAATCAAAAACCTCTCGAAAATCGTAGTTTCTGGCGGAATACTCATCCACTCACCGGGTGTTGTATGGTTATGTAAAACTTTTCCGCTCGCAAAATGCTCGGCGTGTCCGCTCAAGGAGAGCGTACGCACACGTTCTTTCGAACAGTCAAATTCCTCGTGAATCCGGTTCGAAAAAAGCCCATCACTGCCTGTTTGGCTAAAATTCACCAAAGATAAAATTCTTACCAAGTGTTTATTGGTTTGCATCTTGCTTAAATCGACATAGTGCTTGTCACCGTTATCGGCCTTAGAGAAAAGCAACCATTCAGCCGAAGCAGAACAAGAAACTAGCAATAGAAAGATCGGCAGCAACCTCATCTCAACCTCATGGCGACGGAAAACACGTTCGACTACTTTATCATCCGCAGTCATCAACATAGTGCGATTGGCTGTGATGTAGTACTGGAGTTATCCACGGACCGGTACAGAGTGATCAGCGCTCGCCCAATAGCGTAAAGACCGGTCGGTATACCTACACCTCGCGTGTATGAAATGCGGTGTACAAACCAGGTTATCTGTATGCGCAGTGCTCGTGATAGTGCTGCATAACGAACGCGGTGAAAAAGAGCTCTTTACCAGCGCTTGGGATCTGTGTCGGCGGACTAGGCGTAATAGTTTGTCATGGCCGACCGCGATGATGCTGCCGAGGCTGAAAATGCAGAAGATAGGGGCTGAAGTATCGCCAGAAGCTCACCCAAAGTCTGCTGGCGGTTACGGTGGGTAATCCGATTAAGTCGGTACAGCATGTACCGACAAAGTTTTGCTACTTGAGTGACGAGCGTGTTATTCCCTCGATTACTGAGTGACAGGTGAAGCCCTGTGACTATTCGCTGTGCCTTGACAAGTGCTTTGTGCTGCATGGATGCTGGATGGCGCGAATCGGAACCCGCGATACAAATAGTCTCGCGCAACCCGTCGAGAAGCATCACGATCAAGGACAACTGGTCCCGTCCAGCCGCAGTGAAATGGATTTTCTTGTAATCGCGTATTGCGCGACGCCTGGAAAAAGCACTTTGTTTCAGGGACATCTTAGTCTAAAGAGTGCAACAGGTAGTTCACAAGATCCTGGTCGAGCCTGAAGGACTGTGAAAGCATTGCTGTAGCAGCATCTTGGCGAATTTGGGCCGCGGCCAGATTTGCAGTTTCTGTTGCTAAATCTGCATTCATGAGACCTTGGTACTCAATGGTCTTGTTAAGCACAGTGGAATCAATGAAGTCGCCCCTGATACTCAATGAGTTTTGATAAGCGCCGATAGTCGACAGTCTTGAAGACGTAGTATCGATAGCAGTTTCGAGTGTCGTCAACGCTGTAGAGGCGCCACCGGTGGTTGAAATATCCAAGCTATCGATAGACAAGCCTTCAGTTGAGGAATCAAAAAATGTCAGGGTTTTCGTATCCCCTGAGTTGATCCCAACTTGAACATTGATGGATGCCGTAGTTCCATCCAGAACGGAGCTACCACTTACCTTTGTGTTGGAGGCAAGACTGTCAATATCTTCGAGATAGGATGCAAAAGCCGATTGGTAAGTCGCCCGAATCGTCGCGTCATTCTCACTGGCTGATAGCTGTGCGAGGTCTTTCATTTCTATCAGAATCGATGAGATCTTCGACAATGATCCATCGACCTGATTCAGTACCGAGTTTGAAGCGGCTAGGTTTGTCTTGACCTGGCTGAAAGAGCTGATTTCTGCCTTGAGCGTGGTCGCCCGGCCGAGTCCACCTGGGTCATCACCTGCTCGATTGATCCGCAAGCCGGTCGAAATTCGCTGTGAGGCGGTAGCCGCGTCTTTATTAGCGTCCCTCATCGCCTGCATGGCGGTCATCGAATTACTAACTTGGATTCCCATGGCACTCCGCTCCTAAAGAAGCTTACTAATAGTAGTTGAGCGGAGTGTATCCACGGTTTTCGAAAACTTTAGCTTTTGTTACGGTAATTAATTTAATTACAGAGTTACGGATCATGCTTGGGGCAGGGGATTGCCGGTGATAGCAGGCTTTTTATATAGATAAGTTGAATCGGGCAGGTGGTTTATGATGCGGCAACAGCAGGGGGCAAATCATGACAACTATTAATTACCCGAATGGTGACCAGTACATCGGTGAAATCTTCAATGGCAAGTACATCGGGGTCGGTACGCTGATGTTTGCCAACGGTGACAAATACGAGGGCGAGTTCAAAGATAACCGCTACCACGGGCTTGGGGTGTTCATTTATGCCAGCGGCGACCGCTACGAGGGTCAGTTCGAATCAGGCAGCTACCATGGTCGGGGTACTTACTTCTATGCTAACGGCGATCGATACACCGGCAGTTACGAGCATGACCATCAGCACGGCAGGGGAATGTTCACCTATGCAAACGGTGATGTGTATGTGGGTGATTTCCAAGATGACAAAATCCAAGGTGAAGGAACGCTGACATTTGCTAGCGGCAGCAAATACAAAGGGCAGTTTGAAGACGGCCAGCCGCATGGTAAAGGTGTTTATCTTCACAGCAATGGTGACCGCTACACCGGTGAATTCGTCGCCGGTGAAAAATCAGGCCAGGGCACCGAGACCTATGCCGATGGCCGCCCCACAAAAAAAGGCGAATGGGTGAATGGCCGTTTTAACTCAAGAAAAGGCTGACCTGAATGTAATGTCGTCAGTTAAATGGCTGGCCAAGCCAAGCTACCGGCCTGATATCGACGGTCTTCGAGCACTCGCTGTGCTGGCCGTCATCGCATTTCATGCATTTCCATCGTGGGCCTCAGGTGGCTTCATCGGTGTCGATGTTTTCTTCGTTATCTCAGGCTTTCTGATCACCAACCTGGTACAAGACAGCCTGCAACAGCAAAGTTTCAGCTTCCGTGCATTTTATGCCAGTCGTGTACGGCGACTTTTTCCTGCGCTGATATTCGTTTTGATGGCGTGCCAGGTATTCGGCTGGTTTGCATTGCTCTCTGATGAATACAAAGCCTTGGGCAAGCACATTGCGGCAAGTACGGTTTTCATCCCCAATCTCATTTTCTGGCGTGAAAGCGGTTATTTTGATTACGCTGCGGATGCCAAGCCGCTGCTTCATCTGTGGAGCTTGGGTATTGAAGAGCAGTTCTATATCTTCTGGCCAGTTGTGATTTGGCTGGGATACAAATACAGCTTCAGCATTATCAAGGTCGGCACAACGATCTTGCTAGCATCATTGCTATTGAACCTGACCATGATCGAGGAAGCTGCCTCGGCCACGTTTTTCTCACCCGTTACGCGAGTGTGGGAACTGTTATCGGGATGCTTGCTTGCAAGTTTGGCGAGATCTCAGACCGGGGGCGTAGCTGCTATAAAGGCCAAACTCGGAACAAATCGGGTCATCAATGAAGCCCTTTCAATTCTCGGGTTAGTGCTATTGATATCAGGTGTATTCCTGCTTGACCAAGATCTGAGTTTCCCAGGTATCTGGGCATTGGTACCTGTAGTTGGTACCTGCTGCATCATCCTCGCGGGGCATCAGTCCTGGGTCAATCAATCACTGCTAGCCAATCGCCCGCTGGTCTGGATTGGATTAATCAGCTTCCCGCTATACCTGTGGCACTGGCCCTTACTCTCTTTTGCAAGAATTCTGGAAGGCAGTAAGCCCGACTGGCAAATTCGCGCCGTATTAGTCGCTGGCTCATTTGTGTTGGCCTTACTTACCTATACCCTGATTGAGCGGCGGTTACGGTTTGGTCCCCATACTCAGGCAAAAACCTTCGGACTAATTGCCGGCATGATCTTGGTAGGCGGTATCGGCTTCGGTACCTATATGCAAGATGGATTTACATCAAGATACGCCAACCGAGCGATCGAAGCTCAAATCGCCGACTTGAAGTTTGATATTCCGGATGGCACGGGTTGGTATTGTGACGATAACAGCCACGATAGCCCGCGTTGTCATGCAACGGGGCCAAATCCAACGGTGGTTGTCATGGGTGATAGCCATGCGCTGACGATTTACTCAGGACTACGCGAACGCTTCAAAGCCAAGGGTCTGGCCATAGGGCTGTATGGCGCCAGCGATGGATGCCCACCGCTATTGAACGTAGTTATTCAAGACCAAGGCGGCGATTACAGAAACTGTCTGAAAAAGGGAAGCCGGGCCATCCAGCGCGTCATCGCTGATTCAGCAATACAGGAAGTGATCTTGACGAACAGAGGGCCGATGTACACCACGGGTATTGGCTTCGGCGAGGTGGAATCAGAGCAATTTGGTACGTGGGTGCTTCATTTTGCGGGTGAAGACAAAAGCCTACGAAGCAATGAAGCTGTGTTCGCCTTGGGCCTTGAAAAGACACTGGATGCGCTACTCGCCGCCGGAAAAAAAGTGACTTTCTTGCACGATGTGCCAGAGCTCGGCTTTGATATTCGAAGTTGTTTTTCTTTCAGGCCGCTGTCAATCACAAACAAGGTAACCACCCCCTGCGCCGTCAGCAGAAAAGATTTCGAGGCAAGGACTGCCGCCTACAGAACTATGGTGAATAAAATTCTGGCGCAACGACCAGCAATCAAAGTGATCGATTTGGCTGAGGGCTTATGTGATGAGCAATGGTGCTTTGGGTCAAGAGATGGTGTTTTGTTTTACATCGATGACGACCACTTGAGTCATCGAGGTGCTGACTATGTCGTTGGAAAATTATGGGACAAGTTTTAGCCCATGTTTTTACTGTAAAAACAAAAGCGTATTATTTGGTGAATGCTCTCCGTATGAAGGGGTCAACATTCGGCTGATCCAGTAACCACCGCACATAGTCTTTAGGTACTTCACTGATCGGTTTACCCTTATGCTTTCCGAAAGGCATATGGGTGGGTACGCGTGATTCCTCAGATTTTTGCCAAAGCATCTCAAGCGAATCAATCTTTAACTTCTGGCAGATGTGTTCGAGGATGGTCGCGCAGATACGAATATCTGCTCCGGCAGAATGAGCATTCTTGAGCCGCTCTTTGGCATTTGCCCTGTCAAGAAAATACAGCAAAGCGCCTTGTTTATGCGACTCTAATTCAGGCCATACTGCCCTTGAAAGGTTCAAGGTACAAATACGACGAACGTCGGGCGAGCCAGCTACCGTCCAGTCAAAGTCAACATTGTGACCGATGAGATATTCAAGACCCGCAGGCAGTTGAAAAGAACTCGATGAGGGGCAATCGACCAGATCTTCCTCAAGAATATGGTGCGTGGCGAGCGCGGCTATGCCAATCGGCTTGCTTGGCTTGTAGCGCTGTTCAAACTCACCACCGAGCGTGAGTGGTGATAAAGATTTCACTTCAAGCCAGGCGGCTTCCACGATTTCTGGTGCATCAAGACCAGTAGTCTCAGTGTCAAATATGATTGCTTGGGTCATGGCGATGATTAGCCCGATTTTCCGGTCTTTTGTTGGTCCAACGCGAGTTTTTCATCGGATCATTTGGTTGTATCGGCGATTGTTTTCAGTCCCAAATCAAAGGGCTGAGTCGCAGCTTAAATAAATGGTACACCACCTGTTGATCGGCTAGCCTGTCTCAGCGACAGGTTATGAAAATACTATGATGACCCCGGTGGGTAAGTTCCACCTATCATTAAGTACACCACTAGCTTGAACGCCAAACTGACGTGACACAGGGAATTCGCACGCACTAGTTCGGTAAAAACTCGGCCTTGGTGAGTGAGGCGCTTTGTAGGCGCCAGCTTGGCAGATGTGACAAGCGCTAGCTCACATCTTGTACGGTAACGAACTGACTATACGTAAATCATCCGCTATGCTCGTGACAGGCTAGTCAGCCGGGGATGACTTCAGCTCATATGATTGCGCGAGCCACTCTATGCCTGAATCGTCGATCTTATCTTGATTAGACCATTGCTCAAGTAGCTCAAAGCCGTTTAATACAAATAAGTTTTGTAGATCTTGCGTGCGATGAAGTTGGAATAAGCGACCCTCTTCATCGCGATACTGTTCGTCGATACCGGGTTTTTTGGTGGGGATAGCGAAAATAAGGCGGCCTTGAGATTTCAGGCAAGCGCGCAGAGATTGCACCGATTTTTCTAGTACCTCTTGGTTCAGATGCATGAATACCCCGTAGCAAAGCACACCATCAAATTGTCCACCGAACGGTATGCCCAGTTCGGGTAAGCCACCAACGCTCAGCCGACCTTTCAGCTCGGGGTGAGTTTGCTGTGCAACCTGAATGAATACTGCTGACGGGTCGACGCCGTAGACCTGAAAACCCCTATTTGCGAGCAGTGCCAGGTCTCGGCCTGAGCCGCAGCCAATATCGAGAATCTTGCCGGCCTTCGCGAAGGTGGTATCAAAGTGCATCGCCGCGATACTACTTACTCGCTCATAGCGAGCCGCGAGCTCGGGCGCGTGGGTGTTGTAGTAGGCCAGTGTGGGGTGATCCATCCCAACTCACTGCATTATGAAAATCTTCGGCCGGCATTCTGGCGGAATACCGTACCCTGTCGACCTCACCTTGTTTTCAGTGGAGAATTCAACCTGAAACCACCTGCAAAACGGTGTGATGTATCTGAAGTTCCAAACATAGCCGCGGTTGCGGGCAAGTCCGTAAGTATCGCGCGACATGCCGATTAGATCGATCACCTCACTCACATCCATGCCTGGCGTGATCTGCCGAAAATTCTCTTCAGTTAACAGCTGCTTGTATCCAGTTACTTTGCCGTCTGCGTCAAATTGCAGCGAATAGGTGTGCTTACCAAAGGGGCCGCGCGGAAAATCGAGTCGCTGCGCTTGGTTCAGGTCTGGCGGCGCGGGGTAGGGCTGGCCCATTTCGGTGATGACCTGTTCGCGTGACATACCGATGAAGCGCTCTGAGGGCCCATAGGTTTGGCAGCCAGCGAGCAGGGTAGCGACAATCGCCCATAGAAAGCTTTTGCGAATTGATGTTGGTATGTAGTTCATGATGGTCTGATTAAATAACGCTCTACTAGTACGCAGGTAGCGCTCAACCTTTGAATTGGTGAAAGCGATATGATGAGCAGCGTTTTTCGCTTATTCAGCGGCCAATGATAGATACCCTACAACAAAATACCGCCATTGTCCTCGGTGGTGAGCCCCGGATGTTATGAATCCCATTGTTGCTGATACGACTAAAGCCGAGCCGCCACTAGCGCTTGTATCGCTGATGCTCGGTGGCGTGTTTTGGGGCTTGGCTTGGTGGCCATTGAAATACTTTGGACAACAAGGTCTGGATGGGCATGCGATTGCCCTCACGGCTTATGGGCTCGTGGCGGTAGTGTCTTTGCCATTGATTTGGCGTGAGCGCCGACTATGGATGAGCGAGTGGCGTTTACTGCTATTGATTGGCCTGCTTTTCGGTATCGCCAACTTCTTGTTTACGTGGGCCTTGATGGTGGGCTCGGTGGTGCGGGGCATGCTGCTGTTTTTCTTGTTACCAGCATGGGGTGTGATCGGCGGTAAGCTGTTCCTGCATGAGCAACTTGGTGTACGGCGTCTGCTAGCGGTAGCGCTTTGTTTGGTTGGCGTGTTTACTATTGTCGGCGGTATTGAGGTCTTCGACACGCCACTCAGCTTTGCCGATTTGGCTGCATTTTTAGCCGGGATGGCCTACACCGGTGCCGGTATCGCGAACCGCTCAGCGGATGCGATACCGATGTTTAGCCGAACCATGATGGCATTTGTTGGCTGTACGGTAGTTGCTTTGATTGGCTTGTCCGTTCATGTGCCTGCACTGCCAATGCTGGTGGCCAGCGACTGGGCTCTATTGGTGCTCTACGCTTTTTTCTGGTTGGTTGGCGGCACTTTTCTCTCGACTTATGGCGTGACCTATGTGCAAGCGAGTCGCGCGGCGGTCATGCAAGTACTTGAGCTGATTGTGGCCATGGTCTCTGCGGTATTGATCGGCGGTGAGTCGCTGTCAATGGGTGAGATCATTGGCGCCATGATGATTCTTGGGGCGACGATGATAGAAGCGTTAGGCACACGATCTATAGCAAAACTGTAGTCGTGTCAGCAAGTCGTCCCCGTATGCGCTTCCATTTTTATCTGGCCGATCAACCTCTTTTTCGTTTGGGTATCGATGCATCCATTCCGTCACCGATTTTTTTTGATCACTGCTGCAATGCTATCTGCCATGTCCAACGCTCAAACGCTTGATTTCACCGATACCCAGATCGTGGAGCAGATGTGGGTCGTGAATGATGGTGTGATGGGCGGCGTTTCGCAGTCACGCGTTCGCCATAGTGCTGAGGGAGTGATTATCGAAGGCAATGTCTCTCTGGAGAACAATGGTGGGTTTGCTTCGGTGCGGAGTGCCGCAGCGTTTAGTGTTGGTACCGCGGTACTTGAGTTGAAGATCAAAGGCGATGGTAAACGTTATAAATTCATTCTTCGCACCGATCCCTCACCACGCTCGCCGATGTATCAAGCCGACTTTGTTACTACGGAGGCTTGGAATATCTATCGATTCGTGCCGCAAGATTTCAGAGCAAGCTTTCGAGGCCGAGCGGTGGATGCGCCAGCAGTGGTGTTCGCTGACGTCAAAGAGCTGGGTATCCTGATTTCGGATAAACAAGCGGGATCGTTTCGCGTTCATTTGCAAAACATCCGCGCTTTATCTGACGCAAAAGCCAAGCAGTAATGCACTTTGAAGAAAACCTATGAAGTGAAATTGGTTTTCTCGGCTGAATTGTTTGCGATTAAACATTGCAATAAAAACAAATAGCTGAGATTAAACATTGCGATAATTATAATTTTAGCCCTCCCCTCCTCAAGGTTATCTCGGAATTTATCTCCGATGCGCTTTACAAGAGAGTGTGCCGCGAAAATTCTGGTAGTAAACACTATCGCCAAACTGACTGAAAAGACTTATTTCTGAGTGCGTGTCCGAGGAATTGGGAATTTTTCCTGTTGATTCTGTTAACTTTGCTATCTACCATCAACCGCGGGACAAGCTCCCTCTCTTAAACACGTTGTTAGAAATGGCGATTCCGCCGGCCGCATTTTTGCGGCCGGTTTTTTTTGTACCTACAAAACATGTTTGATTTGCTTGAAATCGTTAGTAATTCATGTATGCTAAAAAGCGAATCATGTGGCTGCGACTACTTTCGGAGTGGTACTTTGTAGCTGAATGATCTCCACGCGCTGTTCTTTGGTTCGTGTAGTAGGTACGTAGGGAAATGCTAGCGGCGAGGAAATGCGAAGCGATGCTGCCCCCAACTCAAACTAGGAGACAAAATGAAAAAAACTGTCGTTTCTCTCTCACTCACCGCTGTAACAGCGGCAGCTCTGCTGGCAGCTGTGCCGGCTTCCGCTGTGAATGTGAAGGTTGAGCCCTTCCAGAAAGCTGAGTCGCCATGGGATATGGCCTTCCTTCCAGATGGCACCATGTTCTACACTGAGAAGTGCGGTGGCCTGTCGGTGCGTACAGCGTCCGGCAGCGTGAACAAACTGCTCGGCGTCGGTGGTTCCAGCGGCTACGCTAAAACCAAAGGCGACTTGTTCTGCGATGGCCAGGCTGGTGTGCTCGGCGTTG
>CAZLJL010000047.1:0-9656 GCA_964559785.1 uncultured Bifidobacterium sp. | reverse complement strand
CCAATAATGGCAACCTGAGTTTTCATTGTCGTGTCTCGGCGGGCCGTGAGGCCTTATTATCGTTTTAGCGGACGACGATAGCGTCATCCGCGTTTTTTATACGGCGTTAGCAGCGGTGATGCACACGCTGTGTGCTGCGGATTATAAGTGCGCTTGAGTTTTCAAGAGCGTTCGCGTGCTCTACCGGGGGAAAGTCGAAGCGCTTGCAAGCTTCGGTCAATCGCTACATGGTGGCGGCGAGGAGATGACAAGCCTCAAGCCATATGAGAGGGCAAGCCACCCGGCGAGCTATTGGCAGCACAGCCGGTGGCTTGATGAGACAGGGTATTAGGGAAGCAGCAGGCAGATCTCGTTGGAAGCGTTGAGTAGCGAAGGTAGGAACAAATCCTCGATCTCATCGCGCGAGATACGGCCTACCTGTGCTCCGATACTGAGGGCAGCGACCGTTGCACCCGATGCGCCGCGTACCGGTACCGCGATTGAGCGTAGGCCGATTTCCATTTCCTCCTCGACGACAGCGAAACCACGCTGCCGCACCTCAAACAAGATATCGCGGAGTTTTTGTTCTGAGACGATAGTGCGCTCGGTGTGCGGTGCGAGTACGACCGAAGAAAAATAGCGATCCAATTGGGTCGCCGACAGACCGGCCAGTAAGACGCGCCCCAGCGCGGTGCAGTAGGCGGGTAATCGGCTGCCGGTATTCAGTGACAAGGAGAGAACGCGCGAGGAATGTGAGCGCGCGACATACATCACTTCGTTTTGCTCCAGTACTGCGAGTACACATGACTCTTTTAGGCGATGGCCTAACTCGTTCAAATAAGGCTGCGCTGCGACCGTCAGCGGGGTGGACGATAAAAAGGCGTAACCGAGTGCCAGGATGCCCGACTTCAGAAAGAAATTGTTCGCCTCGGAATCTGCGTAGCCCAGCTGCTTGAGTGTGTAGAGGCAGCGCCGCACGGCAGCGCGAGGGATGCCGGTTTTCTGGCTGAGTTGAGCAATTGTCATGGCGCGTCGATGGTCGCTGAACGCTTTGATGACCGCTAAGCCGCGCGCCAGCGAGGTCATGAAACTCGGATCGGTGAGTAAGTCGATTTGCTCAGCGATGGTGAGTGGCTTTTCTTGAGCTGCCGTTGTTTTATCGGGTGCCGTGTCGGCTTCTGCGGAAGGGGTTGTCTTCTTTTGTGGCGGTTTACGATGATCTTCGGTGGTGTTGCTAACAGTATTCTGCATGGGTAGGTCGCTTACGAGAGTTGGCGTTGAGGCGGTGTGCCCGATGGTCTTTACATCCAACCAGACCTGTTCGATGGCATTGCTCAACCGTAACGCAGTCCGATAGCTTTCTGGCAATTCTTTGCGTCGAGTGGGCGTGGTCCGATTTCCTAATCGAAGGAATTCGCCTATTTGTGTGGCGTCGTTCTGACAAACCACCCCTCTCTGGACCAGCGCCAGAGCTTTCCATGCTGATTTCGTCATGTCAGTGGGAAAGACAGGTCTGGCAAGAACTCGTCGGCATTTCAATGTTTCCCAATTCGCTCGTCATCAGCGACAATTCACGCATACCGATAACAAACTGTCTCGAGACAAGGATCGCAGGATGTCCGCCCCAACGCCTTACCGGCGACCACCTCCGGGTAGCCACTCAGCCTACCTTTACACCGACTACGCATCGACCACTACCCGCGCACCGCGCCAGCCTTTGGTCCTGCTGCCGCAGTCGTTGTCAGAAATCACTGGTCCGGTATTTGGGCATGATCGGGTCAGCCCTGCAGACGCGGATCTGACTCGCCAGCATGCCGGCGAGCCGATTGGTGAGCGCATCCTGGTGTGCGGCCGAGTGATGGATGAAGACGGTCGTCCCGTCCCTGACACCTTGATCGAGCTGTGGCAGGCCAATGCCGCTGGGCGTTACCGTCATCATCGCGACCAGCATGATGCTCCGCTCGACCCGAATTTCACCGGTACCGGACGCACGTTGACGGATGCCGATGGTTTCTATCGATTCGTTTCCATTCGCCCGGGTGCTTATCCCTGGCGCAATCATCCCAATGCGTGGCGCCCCGCGCATATTCATTTCTCATTGTTTGGAAATGCCTTCGCCACCCGCTTGGTGACGCAGATGTACTTTCCGGGTGATCCTTTACTGGCCTTGGATCCCATCTATAACAGCGTGCCTGAAGGCGCGCGCGATCGCATGGTGTCGACATTTGACCTGACGCTGACTGAGCCCGAATACGCGCTCGGATTGCGCTTCGATATCGTGCTGCGCGGACGCGATGCAACTCCAATGGAGCGCTGAGATGCGACGCGGACTGACACCTTCTCAAACCGTTGGCCCTTATTTGCATATTGGTTTCGATTGGCTCAGCGCTACCGATCTGGTCACGCCGGATACGCCTGGCGAGCACATACAGATCGAGGGGCATTTGATAGATACCGATGGCGTTGCGGTGCCAGATGGCTTGATCGAGATCTGGCAAGCCGATGCGCAGGGGGTGTATGCGCATCACGAAGATGGTCGACCGCTGACGAAGGGTTTTCAGGGATTTGGACGCTGTGCGACAGACTCTGAGGGCCGCTTTCATTTTTCGACGATCAAGCCCGGCCGTGTTATTGGTGTTGATGGTCGTTTACAGGCACCGCATATTCTGGTGAATGTTTTCGCACGTGGGCTTTTAAAGCAACTTGTGACGCGGCTCTATTTTTATGGCGATGCCCATGATGAAGACTTCGTGCTGCAGCAAGTGCCCGCCGCACGACGCGATACGCTGATCGCAAGGCCCGATCCCCACCGCGAACGACACTTCCATTGGCAGATCGCACTGGGCGGTCGTGACGAGACTGTTTTTTTCGAGATTTAATTCGTGGCTAATTCTCTACCCGGCACTGTGCTCACTTCGTCGATTTCGTCGACCGAAGCCATGCAGTACATCTTTTCTGCAGAATCGACACTGCAACGCATGCTAGATGTCGAAGCAGCGCTGGCGCGTGCCTTAGCCGCTGAAGGCGTGATCCCCGCATCAGCGGTAGATCCGTGGGTGCGCTGCTGTCAGGCAGATCAGATTGACCTACCGGCCTTGGTGATGGCGGCACAAGAGGCCGGCAATATTGCAATCCCGATGGTGAAGCAACTTACCGCAGCGGTGGCTGCGATGGATGCTGATGCAGCACGTTATGTTCACTGGGGTGCCACCAGCCAGGATGTGATTGATACTGGTAGAGTGCTGCAACTACGTGATGCCATAGATGTCATCACACATGAGCTGGCAGCGCTCACCGATGCACTCGCTGTATTGGCGAAGTCCTATCGCGATACGCCGATGATGGGGCGGACCTGGTTACAGCATGCGCTTCCGATCACGTTTGGACTGAAGCTGGCTGGCTGGTTGGATGCACTACTGCGGCATCAGCAGCGTCTGCGCTCTTGTCGCGAGCAAGTAGGTGTACTTCAATTTGGCGGTGCGAGCGGTACTCTCGCCAGCCTTGGTACGCACGCACTACCAGTTACTCAAGCCATGGCGCGTGATCTTGAATTATCGACGCCCGTTCTACCTTGGCATTCGCACCGAGATCGTTTCGTTGAGTGCGCGACTACACTCGGTCTGTTGACCGGTACGCTCGGCAAGATCGCACGCGACATTTCTTTGCTGAGTCAAACCGAAGTCGCTGAATTGGCTGAGCCCAGTGAGTCCGGTCGTGGTGGATCCTCCAGCATGCCGCACAAGCGTAATCCGGTGGGCAGCGCTGCGGTGCTGTCGGCTGCGACGCGGGTGCCTTCATTAGTGGCAACGCTGTTATCCGCCATGCCGAATGAACATGAGCGTGCGCTCGGTGGTTGGCAGACTGAATGGGAAACTTTGCCTGAGATCGTGTCGTTGAGTGCGGCAGCGCTAGCCCACCTGCGAAGCGTTATCGGTGGCTTGCACGTAGATACCGAACGCATGCGCCGAAATATGGATGCCAGTCGCGGCATGGTGATGGCGGAATCCGTAGTGCTTGCGCTAGCAACGAGTTTAGGCCGAGCGCAAGCACACCAGATCATCGAGGCCGCATGTCACAAGGCTTATGCTGAAAATAGTGATCTGTTGACGGTGCTGCAAGCGGAACCTCAGGTCGTTGGTGCATTGTCCAAACAGCGACTTGAGCAGTTATTCGATCCACTCAGCTACGTTGGCGAGTCGGGAGCTTTTGTTGATAGCGTGCTTGAGGCATACCAGCAGCGTCAGCGCTGATTACTGCTCGCGACGATTAAACACGCTCCGGAGAAATAAATATGCCCATGGTTGATACCGGAAAAGGCAAGCTGCATTACCAGATCGAGGGCAGTAGTGAAGCACCCGTGCTGGTACTGTCCAATTCGCTGGGTACGACACTGGATATGTGGCTACCCCAAATGCCAGCGTTACTCGAGCATTTTCGGGTGCTGCGCTACGACACCCGCGGTCATGGTCAGTCCGAGGTCACACCCGGACCGTATACGATCGATCAACTCGGTGCCGACGTTGTGGCAATACTCGATCAATTACACATCGCACGGGCTCATTTTTGTGGCCTATCCATGGGCGGAATGACCGGGATGTGGCTTGGCATTCATGCACCGAATCGCATCGACAAGCTCGTGCTATGCAACACCAGTGCAGCGATTGGTGTGCCAGAGATGTGGAATGCCCGTATTGAGCAGGTGCGACAGGAGGGCATGCAATCTGTCATCCCTGCGGTGCTTGCGCGCTGGTTCACCGAAGACTTTTTAACGCACGCGCCGGCGCAGGTCGAACGGGTCAAGGCAATGCTGGCGGCCACTTCCGTAGAGGGGTATGTTGCCAATTGTGCAGCCGTACGAGACATGGACCAGCGCGCAGCATTGAGTCGTATCACCCGACCAACGCTGGTCATTGCAGGGCGGTACGATACCTCGACGCCGCCTGAGCACGGCGAGTTTATCGCCAAGGCGATTGCGAGTGCACGCTATGTCGAATTGAATGCAGCCCACCTCTCCAACTGGGAAGTCGCACAAAGCTTCACGCAGCAACTCCTCAATTTCCTCACTGATTGAACATATAACCATGGACGACGAACAGCGATACGCAAACGGGATGGCAGTCCGTCGCGCGGTGCTTGGTGATCAGCATGTCGATCGCGCACAGGCCAATCTGAATGATTTCAACAGTGAGTTCCAGAACCTGATTACCCGCTATGCCTGGGGCGAGATCTGGACCCGTCCAGGCTTGCCGCGCCAGACGCGCAGTTTGATGACCATCTGCATGATGGTCGCCCTCAATCGAGAGGAAGAGTTGAAGCTGCATCTGCGTGCTGCCCGAAATAATGGGGTGTCGGTTGATCAGGTGAAGGAAGCGCTGCTGCAAACGGCGATTTACTGCGGTGTGCCAGCGGCCAATGCGGCATTTGTAATCGCGCAGCAAGTATTCAATGAGATGCCTGAATAGCCATCCTCAAATAATAATCAAGCATAGATTCGGGGGGCAGGTTTGGAGAAGTCGATGCGGTTTGCGGTGGTAGGGGCGGGTGCGGTCGGTTGCTATTTTGGGGGCATGCTCGCTCGTGCAGGGCAAGCAGTAACCTTGATCGGTCGGCCATTGCATATAGACGCTGCTCGCAAGCATGGTTTACGTCTTGAGACGCAGACCTTTGACGAGACCGTGGCGCTCGAGGCGAGTACCGAGCCCAGCGCAGTAGCGAATGCTGATGTCGTGCTGTTCTGTGTGAAATCAACGGACAGTCAGACCAGTGCGCAGCAGATTGCACCGTTTCTCAAGCCTGACTCGGTGCTCCTATCGCTGCAAAATGGCGTCGAGAACGCCGAGATTATTCGGTCGGTACTGCCGCAGCAGGTGATCCCCTCGGTTGTATATGTGGCGACCGAGATGGCGGGTCCCGGTCACTTGAAGCACTACGGGCGCGGTGAGCTGGTGATCGCCGACTCACCCGCCAGCGCGTCGATCGCGGCTATCTTTGGTCGCGCTAACGTTCCGGTTGAGCGAGCGGATGATGTTCGCGGGGCGCAGTGGGCGAAGCTGATCATCAACTGCGCCTACAACGCGTTGTCGGCGGTGGCGCAAAAGCCCTATGCGGCACTGGTTGAGGTCGAGGGTGTGAGCGAGTTGATGGCAGCCGTGGTGGACGAATGCTTGTTAGTCGCTGCGGCCGATGGCGTCACCGTTCCCGGTGATATCCACACCGCCACGCGTCGTATCGCACAGACCATGGCAGGGCAGTACTCATCCACAGCGCAGGATGTCGCCCGTGGCAAGCCCAACGAGATTGATTATCTGAATGGCTACGTGGTCCGACGTGGTCGCAAACATGGCATTGCCACGCCGATCAACCAGACGCTATTAACCCTGGTGAAGCTGGTAGAGAAGCGATAACAAGGGCCAGGGACGAACTTCGTCCCTGTAGATGACTTAGAGCCTGTCTCGTTAGTTCGGTGGCAAGGTACTGCCAACGCCACAAACGGACTAACGAGAGCAGCGCTTAGCCGACTAGGTCGACGCGGCCTTTCAGATCCATGATGCCGGTGATGACCGACAGCTTCGGATGCCGTGTATTGACCTCTTTGCGGAACGCCATGAGCGCTTCTGCGTGCGATACGGTTTCGGTATCGCGGTCCCCCACTTTGTCTGCACCAAATGCCAATTTGGCTGCGCCGCAATCGCGATGCGTGAGTGCGACGACGCGCTTGATGTGGTGCAGTCCAACGCTGATCTCGAGGTTGTCCCAGTAGGTTTTGTGCCAAGGCGCGAACTTCGGATGCACCGCACCGATCGGGCCACCGGCCATCACGAAGTGGCTGTAGTTGTCGCCCAGCTTCTCGCGATCGACACCGGAGAGCAAACCCATGTACTGCCAGCTCAGCGTGGTGAAACGGGGGTCGATACAGTTGACCAACATCGCTTCGTAATTGCCGCCTGCTGCACTGGCTCGACCTGGCATCAAGCCGATCAGCCCACCCGCTACAACGGCAGCACCGGTTGCAAGGAATTGACGACGCGACGTGGTGCCAGGCGCGCCGGTCAGGTGTGCACAGCATGGGCAGTCGGCGGCATGTAATTCACTCGCCAGCGATTGAAGCATCTTGTCTGACATGACGTTCTCCTATTATTAGAGGCATTGGCCGCACATGACCCTGGATAGGCGGCGGCATGCAGCACGATATCAAAATCGCCCGCGAAATGTTAAAAACCGGGCTGTCCGTGAAGATTAATCGGATCCAGACTGCCGGATCATGAGTGCCGCTGATGATTATTTCACTCGCGGGCTCCAGAAATTCGCGCTCGGTTCGATAATGGACAACGAGGATGTATCTGTAAACCTGGTCAGGTGTAACACACGTCTATCTCAGGTTAATAAGTTTTTGATAATCCCGCGAATGATGCGGGAGGCGTTCAACGAAGGACTGCCATCATGCATAAGCAAAAACTCGGTTTTATTGCGTTGACTCTTTTGCTCGCTTGCACGCAAGCGATAGCAGGTGACCCCGCGCCTGCCGCCAAGGATGCACACGCTGCGCCCGCCAAGGAGTCTCCAAAGGATGCGGCCCCGGCAAAGGATGCGCATGCTGCTGAACCCAAAGAGGCGGTAAAGGGTGCTGCAAAAGACGCCAAAGAAGTCAAAGAGGCTTCGAAAGAGGCTGCGCCTGCCAAAGACGCGCACGCCGGAAAAGCCTCGCACAGTGCGCCAGCCAAGGAAGCGCATGGCGCTGCCTCCAAAGAAAATCCCCCGGCCGCTGCCAAAGAAGAACAGAGTGCTGCGGCACAGGACTCGCCTGCGCCCAAGGAAGGGGCCAAGGCAGTGGCGCGTAAACCTAAACGCAAAAAAGCCAAGCCAGACGCAAAAGCGCAGGCCAAGGGGCACGGCGACGCTACAGCCAGCACGGATCATCATGCTGACGCAGCACCCCCGGTGCCGGCTGCAATCGTACCGACCACGCGCGTACGCACACGCGATCGCGCCGCTGCTGCCAGCGCAGTCGCAGCCGAACAATCAGCTGGTGCGCATGATGGGCATGGCGACTCACATGCTGCGACCCCCGCGTCCGCAGACGCTCATCGAGTTGACACTCACGCGGCCCCCACTACTGGTGCCAAACAGGAGGCACACGGGTCACGAGCGGCTGATGCGCACCATGCCGACGCTGCACCGTCGGTGCCTGCCAATATTGAACCTACTCAGCGTCAACGCGTGAAGCCGCCTGTTGCTGCGATACCAGCACCAACAGTGCCAGCAGCACATGCGGATACTGCTGCACATGATGATCACGCTGCGGCGGACGCGCATGGCAAGCCAGCCAGCGCGGCATCCGATGGAAAGCATGCAGCCAAGGACAGCGGTGGTCACGATGCTCATCACGACGCCAAACATGACGCCAAACATGATGGCAAATCTGCCTCGCAAGCTCACGACACCCATGCTTCGACTGCACATGGTGGTGACGAGTGCAACCTGCCACTTAAGGCAGAGATTGCGGCGCTGTTTGATCGTTGGAACGCTTCCCTGCGCACCGGTGACCCGAAAAAAGTAGTCGCGAATTACGCGCCAGATTCCGTACTCTTGCCGACGGTATCCAACCGTGCGCGCTTCACGATCGCGGAGAAGGAAGACTACTTCATGCACTTCCTGCAGCGCCGTCCACAAGGCTACATTGACGACCGCATGATTGAGGTGGATTGCAATAGCGCTACCGACGCAGGTCTGTACACCTTCCGCTTTGCAGATGGCAGTTCAGTGAAGGCCCGCTATTCATTCTCTTACAAGAAAATAAACGGCCAGTGGCTGATCACCAGTCATCACTCATCCGGCATGCCTGAGAAACCTCAATCACCGCCAGCGGCGCATGTGGAGACCCATGCTGCACCAAAAGCGAGCGATTCCGGTGGCTCGACCAAGGGCTGGGTGCGCTTCCCTTAATTCGGATCCAGCACGACTATCATGATCAGTGAGCCGGCAACCCAGCGACCGATTTGTAGCGATGTGATGACCTTCATCGTATGGGGTGATATATGAGGTATCTCGTCCATTTACTGCTAATGACCGGTTTGGTCGCGCCACTGCCGCTATGGGCGGCGATGGAAACCATCGAGACTAATAATCCGGACATTCTGGTCAAGCGCGTGTTCTGCGTGGATTACAACGTGGGCGGCATTCTGGTGAATAAAAGCGGTCGCCCGTTTCGTGGCAGGTTGAAACTTGCGGTACGCGATGAGGAGGGCGACATCGTCGGCCGTCACAGCATTCGGTTGCGCGCAGCGGCCGAAAACGGCACCCGTTTTGACATGTACTACATCAACACGCTGTACTGCTCGCGCCAAACGCTAGAGTTCAGCGTCGAATAAATCCCTGCTCAAGTAGCACTTCTACTTCCGTCCGCGCGCTGATCAATCCGCTTGCAGCGGCCGATTACGGTGGATTTCCGCTGTGGAGAGCGGTTTTCACCTCCATCTCGATCACACATCTTCTGGTTATATAAGTCTTTGACTGCGCGTTGATTTCTCTGCCACTAGTGAAAATCATGCCGCTCGACTGGGTACGCATGTCTTATGTTGAACGCGATTCAGAGATACTAAAAAAGTGATTCGGCGGGTATTGCGGGCGTCGATTGAAAATAATTTGTGACAATTCCGCAAAGATTGTTTATCTTACGG
>CAZLJL010000046.1:0-9658 GCA_964559785.1 uncultured Bifidobacterium sp. | reverse complement strand
GACTCGTCGCGCAGGATGTACTGGTACTGCTCGGCAGCGCCCACCATCTTGTTCTGACGGCCCAGAGCCAGAATCTGGGTAAAGCCGACGTAGAAGAAAAGTCCTTCCATCATGCAGGCGAACACGATCAGCGACTTCAGCAACTGCTGGTCCGCCTCGACGGTCCCGGTCTGGAAGCTGGGATTGGTCAGGGTGTCGATGAACGGGATCAGGAATTCATCCTTGTCACGGATCGACTTCACCTCGTGATAGGCGTTGAAGATCTCGCCTTCGTCCAGACCCAGCGACTCGACGATGTACTGGTAGGCATGGGTATGAATCGCTTCTTCGAAGGCTTGGCGCAGCAAATACTGGCGGCACTCAGGCGCGGTGATGAAGCGGTAGGTACCAAGCACAATATTGTTGGCGGCCAGCGAATCAGCAGTGACGAAAAAGCCGAGGTTGCGCTTCACCAAACGACGCTCGTCTTCGGTCAGGCCGTTCGGATTCTTCCACAGCTCGATATCGCGCTGCATGTTGATTTCCTGCGGCATCCAGTGATTAGCGCAGCCGGCCAGGTACTTGTCCCAGGCCCACTTGTACTTGAACGGTACCAGCTGATTAACGTCGGTCTGACCATTGATGATGCGCTTGTCGACCGCGTTAACACGGTTATTGGCATCCGCACGCGGTTCAGTGCGGGCGAGGATGCCGGGATCCAGCGCTGCATCCGCCAAAGGCGCGAACGGCGGGGTCGGCATCACTGCCTGCAGGCGAGGCGCAGGTTGCGCGGTACGCGGGGCAACTGCCGCCGCTTCATCATCCCAAGAGAGCATGTTGTATTCCTTCTGGTGCGTGAATCGTCAAGGATAGATGTTTATTACAGAATCGGCTTGAGCAGCATCTGTCTGCTCAAGCGCGTTAATGTTTACTGGCAAGCCTCGCATTCCTCGAAGCCCGGATCTCCGGGTCGGAGGTAGCAAGCTGCGCCGTCGGCAGCGGCAGCCGAAGCCGGCGGCATGTCGGCCGACACCGCATTGAGCGAACCCGTCTTGGTGGTTGACTTCTCAACATGGGTCGCTGCCATGGTGCGCAGATAGTAGGTCGTCTTCAAACCACGCAACCAAGCGAGCTTGTAGGTCTCGTCCAGTCGCTTGCCGGAGGCGCCCGCCATGTAGATATTCAGCGACTGCGCCTGATCGATCCACTTCTGGCGGCGCGAGGCAGCCTCGACCAGCCAGCTAGGCTCAACCTCGAACGCGGTTGCGTACAGCGCGCGCAGGTCTTCCGGAATACGGTCGATGCGTGCCAGGCTGCCGTCGAAGTACTTGAGATCGGCGACCATCACCTCGTCCCACAGCCCGGCAGCTTTCAGGTCACGCACCAAGTATTCATTAATGTCGGTGAATTCGCCGGACAGGTTTGATTTGACGTACAGGTTTTGATAAGTCGGCTCGATACAGGCCGAGACGCCGATGATGTTCGAGATGGTTGCCGTCGGCGCAATGGCCACGCAATTCGAGTTGCGCATGCCGTGGCGCTTGATACGCTCACGCAGCACCGGCCAGTCCATGGTCTCGGCAGTGTCGACTTCCAAGTAACCGCCACGCTCTTCCGCCAGCAATTTCAGCGAGTCCTGCGGCAGGATGCCACGATCCCACAACGAACCACGGTAAGAGCTGTACGTACCACGTTCCTCGGCCAACTCAGTCGACGCCATGTAGGCGTAGTAGCAGACCGCTTCCATCGAACGATCAGCGAACTCCACGGCCTCTTTCGATGCGTACGGCAAACGCATCATGTGCAGGCAGTCTTGGAAGCCCATGATACCCATGCCGACCGGACGGTGACGCAGGTTCGAGTCACGCGCCTTCTTCACCGAGTAGTAGTTGATGTCGATCACGTTATCCAGCATGCGCATCGCGATCTGAATCGTACGCTGCAGCTTGGCGTGGTCGAGCTTGCCATCTTTCATGTGCGCCGGCAGATTCACCGAGCCCAGATTGCAGACCGCGATCTCGCTCTCATTGGTGTTCAGCGTAATTTCGGTGCACAGGTTGGAGCTATGCACCACACCGACGTGCTGCTGTGGCGAGCGGATATTGCAAGGGTCTTTGAAGGTAATCCAAGGATGCCCTGTCTCGAACAGCATCGAGAGCATTTTGCGCCAGAGGTCGATCGCCTGTACTTTCTTGAATAACTTCATCTCGCCAGAAGCGCAGCGTGCTTCGTAGCGCAAGTAGGCTTCCTCGAACTTCTTGCCGTACAGGTCGTGCAGGTCAGGCACATCGGACGGGGAGAATAGCGTCCATTCACCTTTCTCCATCACACGCTTCATGAACAGATCGGGGATCCAGTTCGCAGTGTTCATGTCGTGGGTACGGCGACGATCATCACCCGTGTTTTTGCGCAGATCGAGGAATTCCTCGATATCCATGTGCCAAGTCTCGAGGTATGCGCAGACCGCACCCTTGCGCTTGCCACCCTGGTTGACCGCGACTGCGGTGTCGTTGACCACCTTCAGGAACGGCACAACGCCTTGCGATTTGCCGTTAGTACCTTTGATGTGTGCGCCCAGTGCCCGCACCGGGGTCCAGTCATTGCCCAAGCCACCCGCATACTTGGCGAGCAACGCGTTTTCTTTGATGGCTTCGTAGATGCCGTCAAGATCATCTGCCACCGTGGTCAGGTAGCAGGACGACAGCTGCGAGCGCTGCGTACCCGAGTTAAACAGTGTCGGCGTCGAGCTCATGAAATCGAAGCTCGACAACAAGTGATAGAACTCGATGGCGCGCGCTTCACGATTAATCTCATTCAGCGCCAATCCCATTGAAACACGCATGAAGAATGCCTGCGGCATTTCAATACGGGTACCTTGCACATGCAAGAAATAGCGGTCATACAGTGTCTGCAGACCCAAGTAACCGAACTGCAGATCACGCTCCGGCAGCAACGCAGCCGCCAGCTTGGGGAGATCAAACTGCGCCAGCTTGTCGTCCAGCAGCTCAGCCTCGATGCCACGCTTGATGAAGCGCGGGAAGTAGTCGATGTACGCCTCTTTGGCGTCTGCCTGCGCTACCTCGCGACCAAATACCTCTTTGCGAATCGTGTGCATTAGCAGACGTGCGGTGACCTGGCTGTAAGCCGGATCTTTTTCCATCAACGCACGCGCGGCGAGAATCGCCGACTTGTACAACTCTTCCACCGGCACGCCGTCGTACAGATTGCGCACTGTCTCGTGCAGGATTGCGTCAGCATCGACGTGCTGCTCCAAGCCGATGCACGCAGCACTGATCATTTTCATCAGCTTGTCGTGATCGAGCGCGACACGCTGGCCGTCGACGTCGATCTGGATAGCAACGTGCGGCTCGGTCGCCGCCTTGGCCTGCTGCTGCTGCGTACGCTCCTCCTGCCGCTTGGCGCGATACAACACGTAGGCGCGTGCAACATCATGCTCACCCGAGCGCATCAGCGCGAGTTCGACTTGATCCTGAACATCTTCAATATGGAAGGTACCGCCAGCAGGCTGACGACGCATCATTGCGCCCACCACGCCCTGCGTAAGTTGTTCGACCAGTTCGCGCACACGTGCCGAGGCCGCGCCCTGGCCACCGTTCACGGCGAGGAAGGCCTTAGTCATCGCGATGGAAATCTTGGACGGCTCAAAACCAACCACCGCCCCGTTACGCCGGATGATCCGGTAATCGGACAGCGCCGCCGTCTGGGCGGCTGTGGAGGGCGCGAGCGCGGGAGCGACGGGCACGAACTCGGGCAATGTCTTGCCGGAAGTATCCTGGGATGTAAGCACTGCGCCTCCTGAAAAAAACGCCGGATTCGAAGATCCGGTGGTTTGAGCTATGCCGGGTGATATCCCGGCACTGTTATCGATTTTTTTCCCAATCAGACGCCACGCATCCTGAAAATGCCGGCTCAGCTTGGAAACATGTTTACTGCCGATGGGCTCCGACCAATCCCGATTTGGCTCGGAATGTTCCGAAAAACAGCGGTCGCACTTGTGATGCTTGGTCGGATCAGTTGGAACGCTTTGCCACTATATCTAGTGGATTAGCGGCAAGCAGGTACTAATTGTAGTGCTCAAGCGGTCAACTTGCAACCGGTATTTAAGCTGACTCAAGTAGGAAAACTTACTATTCGGCCTACTTTCGAATCAGCCACCTGATCTACTTTTTGCAGCGCCGCGAGCGCACCACGGAAGTGCATCCAATCGAAACAGGGCCCGGGGTCGGTCTTGCGTTCAGGCGAAATATGTTGGTGACCGCACACATCGGTAATCGGATGGGCGCGTAACAGCGTTGCAGTGACCGCCGCTAGCGTTGCATATTGCGCATCGCAATAATCGTCGGTATCCGTGCCTTCCATCTCGATCCCGATCGAAAAATCATTACAGCGCTCACGGCCATTGAAATTCGACGCGCCTGCGTGCCAGGCGCGGTCAAGGGTAGAAACGAACTGCAGCAACTCCCCGTCACGCCGAATCAGAAAGTGAGCCGAAACCCGCAGGCCTCTCAACTGCGCAAAGTAAGGATGCGCGTCGCAATCGAGCCGATTAGCGAACAAATCCTCGATATAGCGCCCGCCAAACTCGCCGGGTGGCAGGCTGATGTTGTGCACCACCAGCAGGCTAATCTCGGTGCCTTCGGGACGCACATCGAAATTGCTGCACTCGCCGCGCCGCGCATTGCGGCACCAACCTGCGTCGTCGATGGAATAGCTTGATTCAGTCATACTCATGGATGGCCAGTCGTTGCATGCGGTATCTCAACTGCCGCAAGCTTATCCCAAGCAGTTGCGCGGCCTGGGCCCGCTGAAAACGCGCCTGACGCAAAGCACGTCTGAGTAGGGCTCGCTCCACCACGCACAGGTGGGCCGGCAAACTGAGCGGCAACGCTACATCGGCATGAACGGGAAGCACTGCCGATGAATGGACTGCATTCAAACGCAGCGCAGGCTCAAACTGTAAATCCTCCGCCTCAATCATCTGGTCCGGTACCAAGGCCAGCGCGCGCTCGAGGATATTCTCGAGTTCACGCACATTCCCCGGGAAATCATGGGCGCACAGCCGCGCCATGGCAGCGGCAGATAACTTCGGCTGATGATCCCCGGCCAATCTGTTCAAGATGGCGGCACACAACAGGGGAATGTCTTGGCGGCGATCGCGCAATGTCGGCAGCCGCAACTCAATCACCTGCAAGCGGTAGTACAAGTCTTGACGGAACTCACCACGCCGCACGGCATCCGAGAGATCACGATTGGTCGCCGACACAATCCTGACGTCAACCGCCTCCTCGCGCTGACCGCCCAGCTTACGAACGCTGCGCTCTTGCAATGCGCGCAATAGCTTCACCTGCATCGACGGCGGCAGCTCCGCCACCTCATCAAGAAATAACGTACCGCCATGTGCCGCCTGAAAAAAACCGCTACGTTCTTCGTGAGCACCGGTAAAAGCACCGCGTCGGTGGCCGAAAAACTCCGATTCCATCAGCGCCTCGGGAATTGCGCCGCAATTCACCGCGATGAAAGGATGCGAGTGACGCCGACTATGGGCGTGCAAGTCACGCGCCGCGAGTTCCTTGCCGCTACCGGACTCACCGACAATGGCCACCGCAGCCTCACTGTCTGCAATCCGCAGAATCTGTTCGCGTAATGCGCGCATGGAAGGCGCTTCGCCAATCAGGCGAAAACGGGGCGAAGGCGACGGGGATGCGGAAGAGGGGCGCAACATGTACTCGGCAAACAGCGAAAACGCGCAAGGGTAAGCGAATGAGGCGCTCGGCGCACCTGCGTACGCGATGAATGCAACAGATCGGTTCTGCATCACCGCCACTTACCAACAGGCTGATTAGGTGTGGCTTGGCTAGGCCCGGCTAAGCGCACGGCAAAATCTGAGCTTGTTTTTGATGCGGAAGGCTTAGCTGCCGGAATGGCGCAAGCGATGCTCGTTGCTACAGAAATGCAGTGCACCCGTACCTTGCACGGATTCGGACAGAGGCAGGTGGATTCCGCAATGGGCGCAAGCCACCATCTTTTCTGTGGATGCATCGGCCTCCGACGCCTGATCGGTTGCTGCTGATGCTTCCTGCGACGGCGATGTTGGCTGCGATTTCTTGCTCAAGTACCAGCGCCAGCCGAGATACAGCAGTACCGCCCACAGCAAGTATTTCACATCATGCTCCGATGCAGCACGACCTCCAGCACGAAACGACTACCCACATAGGCCAACAGCAAGGTACCAAAACCTGTCAGCACAAACGACAAGGCGGTCTTGCCGCGCCAGCCGCGCCACTGACGGCCGGTGAGCAGCGCGCCAAACACTAGCCATGAGAGTAGCGTGAATACCGTCTTGTGCTCGAAGCGGAATGGTTTGCCGAAGACGTGCTCGGAGAAGAAGATGCCAGATATCACGGTGAGCGTCAGCAACACAAAGCCGATCGTGATCATGCGAAACAGCAAGCGCTCCATGGTCAGCAGCGGCGGCAAGCGGTCGAGCGCGCCTAAAAACCAACCGCGATGGGTGGCAGGTGCAGTGAGTGAGTGCAAGCGAGACTCCTGCATTGCCATCAGCACCGCCTGAAATGAGGCAATCGTCAGTGCACCATAGGCCAGTGTTGAGAGCGCGATATGCCAGGAGAACAGTGGCGTCTTGCCTGCCAGCGGAATCAGGCTACCGGGAAATGCGAGCGGCAATACGGCGACTGCAGCGGCACTCGGGAGCACCAAACGACGCAGACCATCCACCGCGCGCTGGCGGTTCTCCAACCAGTACGCAGCCACCGATAACCACAAGGCTGCGGACAGCATGATGGCGAACCCCATGCGCAAGAAATCCGGCTCGATCGCAATCAGCGCCAACGCGAATCCGTGCAAGCACCATGCAACCAAGGTACCAATTGCGACAACACGGCGGCGCTGCTCCGGTAACAGTGCACAGATCAGATACAGCAGCGCCGCGGCCGGGATCACGAAGACTTGCATGGCTTGAGTGTACACCATGGCCTAGCAGGATCTGCCAAGGCGCTAAGGTAAAATCAAGTGGCGATGCACTTTGCAAACACCGTGCTTTTGCTGGCGCGACACTGATCCAACCCTCCTTACCCCCATGCTCAATAATCTTACTCAGCGCCTGTCGAAAGTGGTCAAGACCATGCGCGGCGAAGCGCGACTGACCGAGTCAAACACCGCCGACATGCTGCGCGAAGTCAGGCTCGCCTTGTTGGAAGCGGATGTCGCGCTGCCGGCAGTGCGCGACTTCATCGCCAAAGTCAAAGAGAAGGCGCTGGGCGAAGAAGTGATCGGTTCGCTGACACCTGGCCAGGCGTTGGTGGGCGTGGTGCATGATGAACTGGCCAAGCTGATGGGGGCCGATCTCGGGCCCGACGCTGCGCAATTATCATTTGCAACGCAGCCTCCCGCCATCATCCTGATGGCAGGTCTGCAAGGTGCGGGCAAGACCACGACCGTCGGCAAGCTCGCGAAATACCTTCAAGAACAGAAGAAGAAAAAAGTACTGACCGTCTCTACCGACGTCTACCGGCCCGCCGCCATCGGTCAGCTGGAGACCGTTACCGCACAAGTGGGCGCAGACTTTTTCCCGTCGCAGGCTTCTCAAAAACCCGTCGACATCGCACTCGCTGCGGTCGACTGGGCGAAGAAGCATCACCATGAAGTTCTGCTGATCGATACCGCCGGTCGACTTGGTATCGATGAAATGATGATGGCCGAGATCAGCGCGCTGCACGCAGCAGTCAAGCCGATCGAAACGCTGTTCGTGGTAGACGCCATGCTGGGACAAGACGCCATTAATACGGCGCGTGCATTTAATGAAGCACTGCCACTGACAGGCATCGTACTCACCAAGCTGGATGGTGACGCGCGTGGTGGCGCCGCGCTATCGGTGCGCCATATCACCGGCAAGCCGATAAAGTTTGCGGGTGTCGCGGAGAAGCTCGACGGTTTAGAAGCCTTCGATCCATCCCGCATGGCCAACCGCATTCTGGGCATGGGCGACATTCTCGCGCTCGTCGAAGAGGCGAAGAAAGGGGTTGATCTTGCTGCTGCGCAGGATCTTGCCCAGAAAATCAAGGTCGGCGGCAAGTTCGACCTGAACGACTTCAAGGCGCAAATCTCTCAAATGAAGAAGATGGGCGGCCTGTCCGGCCTGATGGACAAGCTGCCGTCGCAGCTGCAGCAGGCAGCCACCGGCGCCAATATGGGGCAAGCCGAGAAGCAGGTTCGCCGCATGGAGGGCATCATCAATGCCATGACCCCGCAAGAACGCGCAAAACCTGAGCTGATCAAGGCGTCGCGCAAGCGCCGTATCGCCGCCGGTGCCGGCGTTCAGGTGCAGGAAGTGAACCGTATGCTGAGCCAATTCGACCAAATGCAGTCGATGATGAAGAAGTTCAAAGGTGCCGGCATGATGAAAATGATGCGTGGCATGAAGGGCATGCTGCCCGGTATGCGCTAACGCCCTGCCCGCCCCTTGTGCCGCCTGGGCGGCGAAACGTCGTGTTGATCCTGCCGCTGAGGATGATTTTTCGCTCTGCTTCAGAGGGAAAAATCATTCGATTCCCCCTAAAAAACACTTGCATCGGAAACAAAACCCTAAGACCATTGGCGCTGCGTTGATTAGCGCAATTTCTGACCACGAATGTAAAGGAGGTTCATCAATGGCTACAGCCAAAAAAGCGGCAGCGAAGAAAAAGCCTGCCGCGAAAAAGCCAGCAGCAAAGAAAGTCGTAGCGAAGAAGGCAGTTGCCAAGAAGGCCCCTGCAAAGAAAGTCGCCGCGAAAAAGCCAGCAGCAAAGAAAGTCGTAGCGAAGAAAGCACCTGCTAAAAAAGCACCAGCCAAAAAAGCAGTCGCGAAGAAAGCAGCGAAGAAGACCACCGCTCGCAAGCCGAACGCAGCCTTCATGAAACCGATGACACCTTCCGCAGCACTGGCCGCCGTTATTGGCGCAAACCCGTTGCCGCGTACCGATGTCACCAAGAAGGTTTGGGACTACATCAAGAAGCACAAGCTGCAAGATGCGGTTAATCGCCGCAACATCAACGCCGACGACAAGCTGAAAGCCGTGTTCAATGGCAAGAAGACTGTCTCGATGTTCGAGATGACCAAACTCATCTCTGGCCACTTGAAGTAAGCTTCAGGGACCGAACAAAAACGCCCGCAATGCTGCGGGCGTTTTTGTTTTCAGGCCAGGCTGGGCACCAAACCCTCTGAAGAGTGAGGCGAAGACGGCAGCGCAAGCAGCCGAGGGTTGTGTTCAGCGTTTTAGTTGGCCTTGTTGTAGTTCTCTATTGCGCGCGCCAAATCACGGTACTCCTCACAGGCAGTCCCGCAAATTCCCTCCAAGGCCACCAGGTGCTCCGCTGCTTTTTCGGGCTGCTTCGCCTTTAGATAAGCCTCGCCAATATACTCATGCGCGCCGCGATGCTTGGGATCGATCCGCAGCGCTTCTTTATAGTGCATGAAAGACTTATCCAGATCGCCGAGATTCCGATAAGCGTAGCCGAGGTTATTTTGAACATCGGCATTCCCCTTCATCTGCTGCGCCGCCTTAGTGAAAGATTCGATCGCAGCCTTCCAGTCACGCCGGCCAATTGCCTTGGTGCCGGCGACAAAGTCGGCATTCTCTTTATTGGCGGCGGGGGTCGTCGC
>CAZLJL010000045.1:0-9672 GCA_964559785.1 uncultured Bifidobacterium sp. | reverse complement strand
GTACCCAGTGGTCGCGTTTAAAGTCGGCACGCAGGCGCATGCCGACCACATCGGAACCTGCATTGGGCTCTGACATAGCCAATGCGCCGATATGCTCGCCCGAGATCAGTTTCGGCAAGTACTTTGACTTTTGCTCGTCGCTACCGTTACGACGAATCTGATTCACGCACAAATTGGAATGGGCGCCGTAGGAAAGACCCACTGATGCCGAGGCGCGTGAAATTTCCTCCATAGCGACGATGTGCGCGAGATAGCCCATCGCGCTGCCCCCGTAGGCCTCGTCTGCGGTGATTCCGAGCAGACCAAGATCGCCCATCTTGCGCCACAGGTCCATGGGAAACTGATCACTGCGATCGATCGCTTCTGCGCGCGGTGCTATTTCAGCTGCTGCGAATTGTTGGATGGCGTCACGCAGTGCTGCGATGTCGTCGCCATGGTCAAAGCTCAGGCCGGGCAAATTAAGCATGCAAATTCCTTGGTGCAGAATAATCGGGTTCAGGCTACGCGCCGCACGCTAGCGCTCTTGCGCTTGGGTAGGCCTTCGTCGAGCAGACGGCGGCACTGCGCCTCATGCATCGCAATCTCGGACAGGGTTACTTCCAGATCCTCGCGCTGCTGCTCGAGCATCTCGCGGTGGCGCGACAAGACCAGTAGAAAATGTTTTAGCTGCGCCGAAGAATCCTTTGGCGAGTCATACATATCCACCAGATCCTTGATCTCCGACAGCGTCAGGCCCAGTCGCTTGCCACGCAGCGTGAGCTTCAAACGCGTGCGATCGCGCGCGCCATACACACGTACCCGGCCACCACTGCCTTCGCGCTTCGGACTGATCAGCCCCTGATCTTCATAAAAGCGGATGGTGCGCGGCGTAATGTCGAATTCGCGCGCTAGCTCTGTGATGGTGTAAGTCGCCATGGCTATGGGGTGCAATGCACGCGCCGGGCAGGACGCGCTGCGGGAGTAGAATGGACGTTTACGTAAACGTCAATTGCCAGCTATTGTAGGCGCGCCAGCATCCATTGCAAGCCCTTGCGCGCCCGAGGCGAAAGCACTGCCATGAACCCACTGGAATCCGAGCTCTCTTACCCGTTTGGAGAAACCTTGCCCGCCACTGGCGCGGCGCTGCAGGTCGCGCCCGGCGTGCGCTGGATACGCATGGGCCTGCCTTTCGCGCTCAACCACATAAACCTGTGGTTACTGGAAGATGGGGATGGCTGGGCGGCAGTTGATTGCGGTATTGCTAACGACGCCACGCGCGCAGCCTGGGAACAGGTGTTTTCAGAGGTGCTTGATGGCCGCCCAATTACGCGGGTGATCGTCACGCATTGCCACCCTGATCATGTTGGCCTGGCCGCTTGGCTGTGCGAGCGCTGGCAAGTGCCGTTGTGGATGACCGTCGGCGAGTACGGCTTTGCGCGCATGATGTCTGCGGGGCTCCCGGGTGCCGACGGCCCAGCGATGATCCCGCATTTTCGTCGCCATGGCCTTCTAGATACCGAAAAGCTGGCACAACTGGAAGGGCGCAAGCAGTACTACCCAACCCTGGTGCCGAAGGTGCCGGAGCAGTTCATTCGGCTGGATGCGCGAACGCCCGTTCGAATTGGTGGGCACAGTTGGCGAGTGATTATCGGCACCGGGCATTCCCCAGAGCACGCGGCGCTGTATTGTGAGTCGCTGAACGTACTGATCTCCGGCGATATGCTGCTGCCAAAAATTTCGACCAACACCTCTGTATTCGCCATCGAGCCCGAGGCGGACGCTGTCGGACAGTTTCTTGACTCACTGCAGCAATTTAGTCCCTTGCCGGAGCAAACACTGGTGTTACCGTCGCATGGCAAACCATTTCACGGCATCCGGCAACGGGTGCTACAACTAGAGACGCATCATGCCGCCCGCCTAGATGAGGTGCGCGCCGCCTGCATTCAACCCTGTTCTGCTGCCGATATCGTGCCGTTGATGTTCAAGCGCGACCTCGACATGCACCAACTTACCTTTGCCATGGGCGAAGCGCTCGCGCATCTGCATCGTCTATGGTTCGCCGGTGAACTGAAGCGCATGCACGACGATGACGGTGTGATTCGATTCGTCAAGCCGCAATAAAGTAGCCGAGGTCTTCGCCTCCACGTTGGTCCGCAGCCAAGCACCTTTCTTGGTTGCTGAGCGTTGTACATCGCTGTCGCTCAAAGAAATAGCTTTTCTCAGCCTATTTGGGTGCAGTTCGCTTGCGCAGATTGATTTGCGCCGCAACAAATTCTCTCAAATCCTCAGCTGCGCGAACCTGCTTCTCCCTTTTTATCCCTACAAGGTTTGTTTTTTTACAGATAATCGCCATCATTAGGACTGACTATTACACGGCCGCATGGAATAGTGTGAGCTATGAAAAATAGTTGTCCCCCATGAATTCATCACAAGAACGCTTGGCATTCAGCGAAAGACTGCAACAAGCGCTGCGTAACGCCGAGTACTCGCCGCATAGCCCAACCCAGCTAGCGCGGGAATTCAACGAGCGTTTCAAAGGTCACCCTGTGACCGTACACGCCGCACGCAAGTGGCTGCAGGGTGAATCTATTCCGACGCAGGAGAAGCTGCGCGCACTGGCGGGATGGCTGGACGTGCCAGCCGATTGGCTGCGCTTCGGCAATGGCGATACCCGCAAAGGTGGGGGCGCGGATACCAGCATGACGGATCAACGCGCCACCGCATTGCTAAGCCAACTTGATGAGCACCATCGGCAGATCGGCCTAGATATGCTTCGGGCCTTGGTGCGGACCTACAAAAAACGATAGCCGATTACTTCTTCTTGGCGACCAGCGCGTCCATCACGAGCAGGGTCGCACTGTTCAGTACTTCCTCCGGAGCGCCACGCATACTCTGACCAACAATCGATGGCGAGGTCACATACTGACCATCGATGGCGACTGTAGGTACACCATCAATACGGAATGCTTCCTGTAACTGTCGCACCCGAGCGACTTTGCTTTGCACACTGAACGAATTAAACGTTTCGCTGAATTTTTTCTGATCAATGGTCTGTTTCTCCATAAAGGCCATGATCTCGGGCTCGGTGTTCAGCTTCATGCGACGCTGGTGAATCGCATCGAAGACTAAGCGATGCAGATCGAGGCGGTTCATCGCTTCCAGCGCGAAATAGAGTTTTTGCTGCGGAACGAATGATTCGCGAAATCCAACCGGGATACGCTTGAGCACAATGCGGTCGCCCTGCTTTTTTGCCCACTCCGCGAGGTGTGGCTCGAAAGCGTGACAATGCGGGCAGTTGTACCAAAAGAATTCGAGTACTTCGACTTTTTTCCCGGTGTCGGTCGGCTGCGGCTGAGACAGCCGCTGATATTCGACACCCTCGACCGGTGCATTGGGGGCAGCAGTAACGCCAGCCGAGACCAACCCCAGGCTGGCGATCAACAACAAGCTTTGCAACAGTCGCATGAGGCTTTCCTCTCGTATGATTTATTTCGGGACGCGCACCACAGCAGCGTCGACACCATTATCTGACAAGCGAACTCGCGCCCGATTCATGCCCTCGACATCGTCGAACGGTCCGACACGAACCCGATATAGCGTGCCCATGTCCGATTTGCGCTCGGCAATGGTGGCAGCGACACCCATCAGCGCCAGTCGCGCCTTGGTAGCCTCTGCATCTTGACGTTCGCGAAACGCGCCCGCCTGCAGATAGTAAGTGAAGCCACCGCTGCCTGCTGAAGAAGCAGGTTCTGCCACTGGCGCAGGCGTCGTGGCTGGCTTTTCATTCTGGCGCGCACTTGTCGCTGGCGTTGCTGGCCGCTTCGGCTCGACCGCAGCCGGTGGTGGGACGGGTGGCGCGGCAGTGGTGTTCGCTGCCGCATCGCGCGGTTCACGCGCGCTGCTCTGCAATGACTTGTTGGGGTCGCCCAGATCACCAGCGGACTGAGACGGTTTACCGATCTTGTCGATAAACGGCAGCGGCGTTTTCATGATGGTCATCGCAATACCCACTGCGATCAACAAACCAATGATCAGGCCAATAATCAGACCGGCGGTCGTCCCGCCCTGCTGCCGATTAACGCCACGCTGCACGCTCATGCTTACATTCTCGCAGGCGCAGAGACGCCGATCAGTGCCAAGCCATTGCGTAGTACCTGACGCGTGGCCAGTAGCAGCGCCAACCGCGCGTGCTTGAGTGAAGCGTCGTCAACCAGCACACGCTCAGCGTTGTAATAGCTATGTAGCTCACCGGCCAACTCACGCAAGTAGAAAGCCACCTGGTGCGGGCCAAGTTCGTCCGCCGCTTTTTTCAGTATCTCTGGGTAATCGGCCAGTTTGGCCAACAAGCTTGCCTCGCGCGGTGAGTTCAGTGCGGATAAATCCGTCGTCTGTAACAGTGTTTCATCACCACCCCACTGCGCAAGCACCGAGCAAATCCGTGCATGGGCATACTGCACGTAATACACCGGGTTTTCGTCGGACTGCGCCAGTGCGAGGTCGACGTCGAAAACAAATTCGGTATCCGCCTTTCGCGAGATAAGGAAGAATCGCACCGCATCACGACCGCGCGTGAGATCCCGCTGCCCGTGAGCATCCACTGCGTCGCCGGCTGACCATTCGATCAGATCGCGCAAGGTGACATAAGAGCCCGCGCGCTTGGAGATTTTTACTTCTTCGCCATTGCGCATCACCGTGACCATCTTGTGCAGCACATAGTCTGGGTAACCCTGCGGGATGCCGATGCCGACCGCCTGCAAGCCCGCACGCACCCGCGCAATCGTGCCATGGTGGTCGCTACCTTGAATATTGATTACTTTATGAAAGCCACGCTGCCACTTGGTGACGTGATATGCCACATCCGGTACAAAGTAGGTGTAGGTACCATCGGATTTCTTCATCACACGGTCTTTATCATCACCGTATTCTGTGCTCTTGAGCCACAGCGCGCCTTCTTGCTCGTAGGTCTTGCCAGCTGCTTTGATTGCACTGACCGCTGCCTCGACCTTGCCATCGCTGTAGAGCGATGATTCAAGGTAGTAGTTATCGAAGCGCACACCGAATGCTTGGAGATCAAGATCCTGCTCATGCCGCAGGTAAGCAACGGCAAAGCGACGAATCGATTCAATATCGTTGATATCACCGTTCGCAGTGACCGGCTCGCCATCGGCTGCTGCAACCGTTTTTTTGGCGATGAAATCAGCGGCAATATCCGCGATGTAGTCACCGTTATAGGCAGACTCAGGCCAGTCGGCGTCACCCGGCTTGCTACCCTTGGCGCGCGCCTGCACAGAGGTAGCGAGGGTAGCGATTTGCACACCGGCGTCGTTGTAATAGAACTCGCGCTGAACCGAATACCCCTGTGCCTCGAGCAAAGCGCAAATTGCGTCACCCAAAGCACCTTGTCGTCCATGGCCAACATGCAACGGCCCGGTTGGATTAGCCGACACGAATTCGACCAATACCTTTCGGGGCTCAGCCAGGCTGCTGCGGCCATAACACTGGATGTCGGTAAAGATGCGGCCGACCACAGCCTGCTTCGCCGCCAAAGCGACACGCAGATTGATGAAGCCGGGACCTGCGATGTCAATCGACTCGATCAGACCGACGCGCGATGGATGGGCAAGCACCGCGTCTGCGATGACCTGAGCCAACTCGCGCGGATTGCGCTTGAGTGGCTTAGCCAGCTGCATCGCCAAATTGCAGGCCAGATCACCGTGGGTAGGATCTCGCGGGCGCTCAAGGGTGATGACAGGCATGACGATATCCGTGCCAACGATCAATGGCGCAACCGATTCGGCGAATAGCGTGCTGACCTGTTCTTTGTGTTGCTGTTGCATGGTGTGCGAGCTGCGCGGACGCGATGTCTCAAAAGAAAGGCAAATTATAACGGGCGCTTAGTGGACCTCGTGCAACGGTCACTTCTAAAGCCCGATTTGCTGCAGCGTAAGCATGCTCGCTGTCACGCTGTACACATTTTTAATCAGTTGTCAGTGCTCAAGAAGGCCATCAGGCCTTGCCCTAAGTTCGTCACTGCCGTGCGGTCGAGCACCGTTACGCGCCAATTTCCGACGACGAACAGGGAGTAGTGATGAAATATTTGATGGCGAGGCTTGGTCTAATTGCAGCACTGGTGGTCGCGCTTGCAGCGTGTGGTGACGGTAGCGGCGTCAGCGGCGTCGCCTCTTTGAGCGGTAGCGGCACTGGTAGCAGCGGCGTCGCCACCTTGAGCGTTAGCGGTACGGGTACGGGTACGGGTACGGGCACTGGGACTAGTAGTGGCAATGGAAGCACTACTGACAGCACAACTGGCAGCAGTGGCGTAGTAAGCAATCCGCCGCTCGGCACGAACTCGGGGGGCAATAGCAATGACCAAAGTCCCTGCCCAGTCGGTGTATCCGCATGCAGCGGTGCCGCACTCGGCGTGTCGGTAGGCACCATACAGCTCAGCAAAAACGGCCTACAAACTATCAGCTTGTCTACCACCGATCTGCTTCCGAATAATGCCAATACAGCTGAAGCTTTCGGCTTACTACCGACCAATGAAGGCTTCGCGGAGCTGCGTGTTTTGCATGACGCCGATGCCAACATCCGCGCCGTTGATTTGTTGCTGTCACAGCTCAAGCTTTTTTGGGATGGCAGATCAGAGCGTCCACGTATTGTTGAAAACTTTGGCTTGAAACGTGGTCGTGTTCAATTAGGTGAGCAGGGTATGTCAACACTGGTGGCATTGCCGCCGCAAGGCGATACGTTTTGGAATAACAATGCGTCGACGTTTACCGGGACACAGGATAACTACGCAAACAATCATTATTTCGAACGTCCCGCTCCCGTTTGCGAAAGTGCCGATACCGTTTGTATAGCTGCCGCCAATAATGGACTTCGCTTCCTCGCTGGCAACTGGCGCAACGGCGGTTTGAAACCGAACCAGATCAATGCAACTCGCTTGCATGAAGATGGCGCGACCCAGGCGCCGGATCAGATACCTTTCGCGGGCTTCAAAGGCTACCGCGATCTCTGGAACTGGAATTACCAGTACGCTCATGTGGCGGGCTGGGTCACCAAAGACACCATCAACATTCAAGAGTGGGGCGGTGGTACAGAACACAATAAAGAACGGCGCGGCACTATCGCATTCGGCCTACTGACCGACCCTACCTCTTTGCCGAGTAGTGGTACCGCCCTCTACCGGGGCTACGCGCGCGGTTGGTACAGCCCGGATGGACAAACCGAGGTGTATCCCGTTGCAGCCGATATGGAAGTGACGGTTGATTTCAGCGCGCGGCAAGCTACGCTGCGACTTTTTAATGTCCGTATCGATGAAGTACTCCCGGCGAATATGGAACCTAGCGTCAAGCTTGCCATCGGCAGCACTAATGTGCTGCCCTTCGGCACGCCAAGCAACACGGCCATCGGTGGGATAACCCATGGTGACGCAGCCGGGTATGCGGGCCTACGGTTTTTTGGTCCGCTCAATGGCGGTACGCCGCCTGAGCTGGCGGGAAGCTTTTCTATCAAGGGAGTGAGTGGCATCACCGCCATCGGTGGCTTCATCGCTCGACGCGTTGTGCAATAGGCAGATCGCCAGAGCAACCGCGTCTGGCTGAATCGCCGAGACAGTTCGCTAACCAACAGCGCAAGGAAGCATCTTCATCATCATGACAGGCACCCTGAATAAGGCCATGCTAATCGGCCATCTTGGACACAATCCTGACGTTCGCACTACGCACAATGGTGAGTGCGTAGCCCATCTTTCAGTAGCGACCAGTGAGCATTGGAAAAATAAATCCGCCGGCGCGCGGCGTGATGCAACCGAGTGGCATCGCGTAGTGCTGTACAAGCGTTTAGCGGAAATCGCCGGGCAGCATCTGAAAAAAGGTGCCTTGGTATATATCGAAGGGTATCTACAGACGCGCAAGTGGACCGGCAAAGATGGCTTAGAACGTCATACGACTGAAATTGTCGGCAACGAGCTGCGGATGCTTCAACGCGCGGGAGAGCAACATATCGGACTGTCTTCGCATGAAGACCCTATTCCCGATCGCGACCTTGTCCGTCGCGTTATGGCCAATGAAGTGGCTCCTTAGGAGATTTGTCTGGCCATTGCGCTATAGACCGAACCGCTGGCAGACCCCGGCTACCCACTCGAATGGAAAGGCAGATGCTTTTTAATTCGTAGAACATCCGGAACGGTCATGATGAAAGCGAACGGTCGAGTAAATTACCTGCCGCGGGAAACCCAGCCCCTTCACTTTCAGCCGACTCCCACCTTCGTCACCATCTTTGGCGATGGCGTCGATCCTTCGAGTGAGGACTGTATTCGACGGGCACTGAGCCGTACGCAAATGCAAAAGTCCGACGTGTTGCTCAGCGAGCTTGATATGGGGACTGCTTTGCGGCGAGTAGCGAAGCAATGCGGCACCGCAGATAATGTAATGATTCTGGCGCATAGTGAAAACGTGGGACATGAGGCCTCCGATCCGGAATCGCAGCTGCACACAATTGTGTTTTCAGAAAAGCGCAAGGAGGCAATCCACACAAAGCACTTGCTTCATTTGCTCAGGGAAAGCGAGGCTCGCTTTGGGACCCAGCGATCGCCAAAGCGGATCGTGCACCTAATCGGTTGCGGCGCGGGCGCGCTTCGCTCGCAAATCAAACCCAGCGATCCGCTGTGGAAATCCGCCTATGTGTTGCTCTACTCCAGCAAGAAAACCACCAGCCTGGATGCCGTCGGAAATTCTGTGGCCGCAGCGATTCGCTATGTTGATTATTGTGACAGGGCCGACAAGCCGGTCGACCCGCTGAGACTTTTTTACATCGCTGGGCTGCGGCGTTCAGATTGCATGACGCTGATGGGTGGGAATTTGCAAGCTCCGCTCGTCTGGCACGCGCCGAAGTCGCTTAGCTCCCTCAATGATCGCACTTCTCTCGCCACCTTGGACGGAACGGAAAGAGACCTGAAGCGGTTTAACCTCCACGTGAAAAAAACGGGGCCCGAAGAACGCGCATTGATTCCTGATGCCTCTTTGCGCGAGTTTCTGTCGGCTCGTATCGCGCATGGCGACGAGGATGCTGTCATGAACGTGGTGGGATCCCACCCGGAGCTTCTGAACTCTCTCTCAAACACTGGGTTGTCACCGCTCATCGAAGCCCTTGAAGAAAGTGACACCTCTCTACTCACTGAGCTGCTGTCTGCAGGCGCGGACCCCAACTTGCCGAATGCGGAAGGAAACACTCCGCTGATGGTGGCGGTCGACCTGCGAGAGAAAGCGGCTATTCCGATACTCCTTAACCACGGCGCGCAATCGGATGTAGGTAATCCCTACTCCGCACTCGAGCTGGCAGTGCAGGACAACGACGCCGAAATGCTGGCGCTGCTGCTGCAGGATGGTTTGGGTTACTCGATCGCCGGACTGAACAAGGCGGCGCTACTGGCTAGGACCAGTGGCAACCACGTCTTACTCGGGTTGTTGCTGAAAGCCCAGTTCCGCACTACGTGAGTCCCTGCCCCGCATGGGCCCCATTGCCTGAAAGCTGGCGCGGCTGGCGGGGATACATGCTGCGGGCCGCGGATTCGCTTGCAAGCGAATCCCTTCGATCCCCGTCGAGAGCCAAACTGTTGGCTCTCTCCGCTCCTGAAATGAAAATGCCCACACACCGTGGGCTTTTGGGTACTGGCGCGGCTGGCGGGGATCG
>CAZLJL010000044.1:0-10043 GCA_964559785.1 uncultured Bifidobacterium sp. | reverse complement strand
CCTATTGTGCCTGAATGCAAGATGAGAGGTGCTTTATCGAGAGACTAAGTCGCGTCAGGTTTTCTCGTGCTCTGGGGGCTGCTTACCTGATCGCCCCCTGCGAAGGGATTCTCGGCCTTGGATGGTCAGACGTTGAAGAGGAAGTTCAGTACGTCTCCATCCTTCACCACATACTCCTTGCCCTCGGCGCGCATCTTGCCGGCCTCTTTTGCGCCGGTCTCACCTTTGCAGGCAATGTAGTCGTCAAACGCGATAGTCTGGGCGCGAATAAAGCCGCGCTCGAAATCGGTATGAATCACGCCTGCGGCTTGCGGGGCGGTATCGCCTTGGTGAATGGTCCAGGCACGAACCTCTTTTACACCTGCGGTGAAATAGGTCTGTAGACCGAGTAGTTTGAAAGCGGCGCGGATCAGGCGATCAAGCCCAGGTTCTTCCATACCCAAATCCGCAAGGAACGCGCCTTTATCGGCATCATCCAGGTCGGCAATTTCTGCTTCGATTGCAGCGCAAATTGCCACGATGGGTGCGTTTTGCGATGCGGCGTACGCAGTCAGTTGATCAAGTAGGGGGTTATTGCTGAAACCACTCTCTGCGACATTGGCGACATACATCGCTGGCTTAGCCGTGATCAGGCAAAGCGGCTTCAATAGCGCGAGCTGTTCTTTATCGAGCGTCATGGCACGCACCGGCTGTGCGTCGTTGAGCTGTACTTGTACTTTCTCGAGCAAGCTCACCAATGCGGTGGCTTCTTTATCGCCCGAGCGTGCTTTTTTGATTTCGCGCTGTATAGTTTTTTCGACGGTCGTGAGATCTGCTAACGCGAGTTCAGTTTGAATGACTGCGATATCGTCGAGTGGGCTGACCTTGCCAGCGACATGCACCACGTTCGGATCTTCGAAACAGCGGACTACATTCACGATCGCATCGGTTTCGCGAATGTGCGCCAGAAACTGGTTACCCAAGCCTTCACCTTTGGAGGCGCCCGCCACCAATCCGGCGATATCCACAAACTCGACGGTCGCCGCGAGGATGCGCTCCGGTTTGACGATGGCGGCCAACTGCGCCAAGCGAGGGTCAGGTACCTCGACAATGCCGACATTCGGCTCGATGGTGCAGAAGGGATAGTTTTCGGCGGGGATGCCGGCTTTGGTCAGCGCATTGAAGAGCGTGGACTTTCCGACATTCGGCAGTCCAACGATGCCGCATTTGAGACTCATGGGATTCCTTACTGTGCCGAGCCGAAGCCCGACGTTTTCACTGGGGTGGAGCTAACAACGGTTCTGGAGGGATGCTCACTGCGTGGCACGATTATACCGCTGCGCCTCGCGCATTAATGAGAACGCTTTTCGTCACTGGGCATTTCCGTTGTGGTCCTTTAGCGCCGCCACCCACGCTAGTTGCTGAGGCAGGCAGACCGACTGCAGATCAAAGTGATTTTTGACGAATTCGCGCGCGTTATCCCCGAGGCGGCGTCGTTCGGCCGGGTCGTCGAGCAGCGCGCAGGTTTCGTGAATCAGGGCCGCACCGTCAAAAAAATCGACTAACTTCCCATTTTCTCCGTGGCGGATAACCTCGCGCACGGGTGCAGTGTCACTCGCGACTATCGAAGCCCCCACGCTCATGGCTTCCAACAAACTCCAACTTAAGACAAACGGGTAGGTGAGATAGATATGTACCGTCGATATTTGCAGTAGCGCGATAAATTGCGGGTAGGGCAGCTTGCCAAGAAAATGTACGCGCTGCCAGTCCGCATCCGACACCGCGGGTCGAATCTCTTTGGTCAGTACGGACCGCCAGTTTTCGCCGGTTGGCGGCTTGGTACCGTAGCTGATTTCATCGCCACCAATCACCAAAATATGTGCATTCGGCCGTGCTTTTAACAGTACGGGTAGCGTTCGCATAAATATGTGGAAACCACGGTAAGGCTCGAGATTACGGCTCACAAACGTAATTACTTCAGTCTGGCGATTGAGCGTTAGATCACTCCGAATTGACACCGCCACATCCGGGTTGGGTCGGATAGCGCTGGTATCAATACCATCATGAATGATGGAAATTTTTTTACGGATGTTCTCAGGATAGCTATTGGCCTGCCATGCAGTCGGCGACAAACCGGCATCAGCTATTTGTGCGTGCAACAGGTTATTCAGATTTTTCAAATGAATTCGACAGGATCGGCCATCGTCAGTATCCAGAAACTCGGGATCGAATCCCAGATCTGCTCCTTCGGCTTGGTAGTAGAACTCACAATAAATACCTAGCTTCGCTGCTGGCCAGACCTCTTTAATAAACAAGCTTTCGCCCCAGCCGGGATGGGCAATGACTAAGTCCGGCGTGTAGCCGTCGGCTTTCATTTTGAGCGCTTTGCGAAAGCATGCTTCTCCACGGATGGTTTTAGTTTCGATATCCGCGACCCATGGGTGAATCGAAGCGCTGCTACTGCGTGCAGCACGGTAGGGAAATAATTGAACGCCTTGCCATTCATTTTTCGTGGTCTCATTCATCAGCATTGCCCGAACTTGATGGCCTTGTGCAGCCAAAGCTGGTGCAAGAAACTTGAACTGACCGGGAAAATTTTGATGAATAAAAAGTATCTTCATGGCGTTATCTTATTCCCGCAGGAATTCGACGCTTGTTCACTATTTGTATAGCTGAGACGGCAGGGTTATTGATCCAATAAAAACAGGCTGTATCTCGACCAAACAAATTTTTTTCTGACGTAACTGACCGCATCGCGCATTTTCGGCGAACGGATCTATTCTTCTGTCAATGCGGAAGCAATCCGTTTCGTGAGCGGGTGTAGCAAGTAGGTGAGTAGGGATCGTTCACCTGTTTTGATCAAGACTTCCGCCGCCATGCCCGGCTGAAGTTTATGGTTGCCGAGCTGTTTTAATCCTTCCGGCGTCAGGCTGACGCGCGCCAGATAATACACAGCGGTACCTGCAGGTGTCTGGTCGGATATTGTGTCGTTGGAGATGGAGTCAATTACGGCATCCACTACTAATTGCGGGGTGTGAGCAAAAGCTGCAAAGCGGACAGCGACGGCATCACCGACCCGAATACGGTCAATGGAGAAGATGGGTATTCGCGCTTCAAGCACCACCGCCTCGTCACCCGGAATCAAGTCCATCAGTCTCTGGCCTGGGCTTACTACGCCGCCTATCGAGGCAACGCTGAGCCCGACGACTTGTCCATCTACTGGCGCCTTGATCCGAGTTCGGGCTAGTTCGGATTGGCTTGCATCTAATCTTTCGCGATCGCCTTCAACATCTCGACGAATTTCCGCGAGTTGTGCTGTCGATTCTTTTTTGGCCTCCAAGATCCGCTGTGACTTGCGGAGTTTAAGCTCTTCTATGGCCCGCTCGACGCGCAGCCGAGAGCCCTCTAGCTCGGCAAGAATTGCTTTTAACTCGGCCTCGGTCTGTTCAAGCTGAAGGAGCTGATTTTTGGATACGAAGCCGGATGCCGCAAGGTCACTCATATTCTTGAGCTGCATGCCTTGTTTCTTTGATTGCACTTCCCGGCTCTCGATTTGTAGCTTTATTCCATTCAGCAAAGAAGTCTGACCTGCAATTGACTCGTCCAGCGCGGCAAGCTCATGACGGAATGCGATTCTCTTGGATTCAAGCACTTGAGTTTGCGTATTCATGTGCTGTTTGATAATCGGATCGCTAGCAGCAGCGAGGAGAGCAGGATGAAATGCGATAGTGGGGCGGTCGTCAATCTCTGCCAGCAAACGACTTTCAATAGCCCGTTTAGCGAGGTAACTTTGGCGGACGATCTCATTATTGGCGCGCGGTAGCTGACTATCCAGTTCGATCAGGATATCGCCAGTTTTTACCTGCTGTCCTTCTCTCACGGCAACCCGCGTTATGACACCGCCGTTCATGTGCTGAATGGTTTTTCTCTTGGTATCTATCATTACCGATGCGACCGCTGGAACGCCCTCATCCAGTGGCGCGAAACCTGCCCAGAGGAGCAAGCCGCCGAAACCGACGATCAATACCATTATGCCGAGTCGAATGGTTGACTTGGTATCCGTCGGCAGCTCGGACGCGCTCTGTTTATCTAGTGAAGCGCGGAGGTTGTCTCGATCAGAAATTTTTACAGGCGAGTCGCTCATCAATGCAGATTTCGAATTAATACGGCAATTGCGGATATGGGATCATTTTGCTGCGATCCTTGGCGTAGGTGGGATATTGCCGATTCGACCATCGACAATAGTCACGACCTGGTCAGCTTCAGCGAGAAATTTCGGTTGATGCAACACCATAAAAACGGTTCGTCCAGAGGATTTCAATTCTCTGATAACGCTTATCAGCGCGGCTTCACCGGCTTCATCAAGGTTGGAATTAGGTTCATCCAGCACAACCAATTTTGGCCACCCATAGATCGCGCGTGCGAGCGCGATTCGCTGTCGTTGGCCACCCGATAACATTCGCCCGGCCAGCCCGATTGGCGTGTCGTAGCCCTTCGGCAGGCGCAAGACCATATCATGGATATCTGCCCGTTTCGCTGCTTCAATAATCGCATCTGAGTCGATCTCGCCAAAACGACAGATGTTCTCCGCGATCGTGCCATCAAATAGCTCGACTTCCTGAGGGAGGTAGCCGATTTGTGGCCCAAGCGACTGACGCGACCAATCGCGTACATCGACGCTATCTATTAAAACCGCACCATCAATATGCGGCCAAATGCCGATCAGACAGCGTGCGAAGGTGGACTTTCCTGCACCTGATGCACCCACAATACTGATTAATTTACCTGATTCAAAATCAATATTGATATTGTCCAGCACGGGTTGCGCACGGTTTGGAGCGCGTGCGGTGAGTTCACGTATAGAAATTTGTCCCTCAACCTCACCACTATGTAGACGCGATCGACGTTCCGGATATTGGTCGAGCAGGGTGCTAATTTCCGTGAATGACTGTTTGGCTTGTACGAATTCTTTCCATGTTGACACGAGGATGCCGATCGGCCGTAGTGCGTTGCCCATCAGGATATTGGCAGCGATCATCGCGCCAGCACTGATATCACCGCGAATCGCAAGCCAAGCACCTAGCGCCAATATGATGGATTGTTGAGCGTATTGGGTGAATTTCGAAAATGCGCTAAACGCTCCTACGCGTTGTTGGGCGTGCCATTGCGTGGCTATGTATTCATGGTAATGACGAAGCCAGCGTTGCTTCAGATTTGGCAGCATGCCCATGGCGCTAATCACCTCTGCATGACGTAGCTTCCGTGACATGAAACTCAGTGTCTGGTTTTCCGCTAATGTGGCCGAGCGGACGGCGTTTGCTGTAAGCCAGTTATTGAGCAAAGCGATACAGAACAGCAGGACTGAGAATGCAACGCCAAACCATCCAAGAATCGGGTGCATGATAAAGAGCACCAATAAATATATGGGTGTCCATGGCAAATCGAAGAACGCAATGATGCCCACGCCAGTCAAAAATTGACGAAGGCGAGTGAGGGCGTTGAACGTATTGGTTGGCTCCGAGCGTGATAATTCAAGCTGAGACCGGAATTGCGCAAGGAAGATACGACTGTTTAGCTGCTCATCCAAGCGTACCCCTGCACGCACTAGCAGACGCGATCGGATCCACTCCGAAAAAGCCATTGCCGCAATCATGACTGCTGTAATGAGTGTGATTGCCAGTAGTGTTGTTTCACTTTGGCTCAGCATCACTCGGTCATACAGCTGCAGCATGTAAAGCGTGGGGACCAGTGTCAGCGCATTTGCGATCAAACTGTAGACGGCGACCCAAAAGAACTCACGCTTGAATGTCAACAGGCTAGAGAAAAGCGAATCGCCTGAAGAGAGCGGATGGTTGGCGGCGGGCAGTGATGTGTCAATCAGCGACTTCATGATCGATCAATCAGGCTGAGCGGATAGCGGTAGGTTGCTGAAGACGCGCGAGTACCTCGTCACGCGGACCGAATGCTGCAACCTGACCATCGCGCAGAAAAAGTAATTTATCTGCCACGGGCAGCAGACTTCGTCGATGGCTGATGATGATGATGGTGCACCCACGATTCTTGATAGTCTGGATTGCGCTGACCAGCGCACGATCGCCATCTTCGTCAAGGTTGGAGTTAGGTTCATCTAGCAATACAAGCTTTGGGTTGCCATACAGGGCACGAGCAAGCGCTACTCTTTGTCGTTGCCCGCCGGAGAGACCGGCGCCACTTTCGCCGATTTGCGTCTGCAATCCTTTTGGCAGCGTTTCGATCAACTTATCCAACCCAACTAGCGCGATGGTATTGCGAACCTGATCTAAGTCGGGTTCGCCAAACCGCGCAATATTTTCTGCAATCGTGCCATCGAAGAGTGCGATATCTTGCGGCAGGTAGCCCAGAAACGGACCAAGCTCATTTTTATTCCATGCGTGCAGATCGACACCGTCTAATCGTACTTTTCCGCCGGATGGCTGCCATATGCCCATCAATGCTCGTGCAAGGCTTGTCTTGCCAGCGGCAGAGGGCCCGATAATCAGCAGGGTCTCGGCAGCTTTTAGCGAAAAATTTACACCCCGAATAATTGGCGTTCTGTTGCCGGGGGCGCTAGCGATAAGATTTTCTACTGAAACATTGCCCTCCGGCGGTGGGAGCGGCATTTGGGTAGCCGGGCTCTCAAACGTACTTAGAAAATTTGAGAGACGGAAATATCCATCGCGCGCATTCGCGATCAGTCGCCATTGGCTAACGAGCTGTACGACTGGGGCAAGAACTCGACCTCCGAGCACTGATGCGACGATCATCATGCCGCCGCCGCCGGGAAGCATGCCTTTGAGCGTTAGCCAACACGATAGGCCGAGAATCAGTGAGCTTTGCATCGTGATGATGAATTTGGAGCTGGCGGCGTTGATACCGGCTGTATCAGATGCCTTTGCTTGTAGGCGTAGAAATTGACGCTGCAAGCTTAGCCACCTTTGATAAAAACTATCTCTCATTCCCATGGCCGATAAGGTCGCTGCATGCAGCAGCGTGCCGGCGGCATAGTTTTGGGCAGCGATGGATACTTTGTTAGCTTCAGCCAGGGTTTGCGTCGTTCGACGCTCCGTCAGAGCGCCTATGGTGACCTGAAAAACAGCGCCTAACAGTGCAGCCAATCCAAGCCACGGACTGACGATGGAAATGATCACCAAAAACAGTAGGGAGCAAGGTAGATCTAACAGGGCAATCATCGCGGGTGAGCTGACGCACTCACGCAAGGCGCGAAGATCTTGAAAGCTCTGAGTGCTGGGGAGTCCGCTACGCAAGCTTGCGACGTAGCTGGCTTCGTACAAACGCTCACGAATAATTTCGTCGATACGCCAGCCCGCTTTTTGCAATAGCTGCGTGCGAAGCGATTCAGTTATCTCCATCAGGGCATATACCAACAGCACGCAGCCAAGCAGCGACAGTAAAGTGGTTACGCTACGGCTGTTCAAGACCCGGTCATAGACTTCCAACATGAACAGCGAGGGTGCGAGCACCATGACACCGGCAATAAAGCTGAACAAGAGCGCGCGCCGATACTCCGGTATTTGTGATACCAAGGCTTTAAGCAAAAATCCGCGTCCTATTTCGGCGTTCATTCCTGATGATGTAATCATTCATTCTCTTCAGTAGTCGTGTCGTGCTTTTTGCCTGCCACCCAAAACGAAGAAGAGTTCTGGCAGAACAAGCGGCTGCTGTGGGCGAACAACTTAAAGCGCGATCGGCTAAGGGGGTGGTATCGGCCGCGTTAGCCCAGCACGGGGGCAAGATAAATAGAGCACGAAAATAAACGACCGGATTACTGAGATCCTAACCTAATCCCTAGGCCTCAGGTAGCCAAGGCCAGGATCTTCTGGCATTCGCATGCCTCTCCCTTCAACTTCAGGCATGGCCACTTGAAGGTAGTGTTGGCGATCTGGCCTATCCGGCACGGGAAAAGTCCACATGGGGATTCTCACTTCATCGATAATCCGCTCCGATTGAGCGCGCTACATGAAGCGTCCTCTGTGCTTGTCACTCATGCAAAAAAGGTAATCTTTGATGGTTGTTGATTTAAAGCGATGGTTCGACCTTGTCTTTTCAAGCATTGCTATCGGCTTATTGCTCTTGCCAGCCTCGCTGGTGGCGACGCTGCTGATTGTCACCGGTCAGCCGGTGTTGGTACGAAGGCACCGAGTCGGTCGCAATGGCCGCATGCTCAAGCTTTTGGAATTCCCGACCGCGGTGGCCGATGATGGCGTGATGGAGACCGTCGCTGGCTGCGAGGACGAGCAACCCACCCGAGTCGGGGTGTATCTGCGGCGCTACGGCATAGAGCGCTGGCCCTGGTTGTTATCGGTGCTGAAGGGCGACCTATCGATTGTCGGTCCGCGTGCGGAGTTGCCGCGTTATGTGGGCTGTTACCCGAGCGAGGTGAGGAAGAAAGTTCTCTCAGTGAAACCAGGGTTGATTGATTTATCTTCGCTGGAGATTCGCGAGGAGCAGCGCTTATTACAAGGCTTGGAGGGCGAGGCTTTGGAGGAGGCGTATGTTGAGCAGGTATTGCCGATCAGGCTGGCCCATGCGGAGCGTTATATCGAGACCAGGAGCCTGCGTACCGATCTGACTATTTTGCTTAAAACCTTATTTCGGTAGCGCCAATACTCTCGGGCATCATGCCTTTGAAAACAAAACAGCCGCCTGTCGGCGGCTGTGGTTTGATCAAGCAATTAAACCCAGCGCCGGATTAGGCGCTGTGAATCAGGAATTGCGACTTGTCCCGTCCGGCCATCCACTTGGGTGGTTTGCCGCGACCGCTCCAGGTTTCACCGGTCGCGTTATTTCGGTATTTAGGCGCAACCGGGCGCCGGATGGCTTTTACGGCTTTGCGTTTGGTGCTCCCGCTGAAGCCCAGATCGTGTGGTGAAAGCCCGTACTCGCGCATCTTGGCGAGAATTTCGGTAATCGCATTCGCCAATTCGGTTTTGCGTGCCAGTTCGGCCTCTTGTTGCAGTCTTTCGATCTGGCTCTGAAGTTCTTTGTAGGTCGTCATGAAATTCCTCGATCAAAAAAGTTTCTGAAGGTGAAAAGTCTCAGCAATGTGAGGCTGCCACCGGCGAGCAGATTGTAAACAAAATATTAGCAAAAAGATATTAATCGACGATTTATTGATGCGGATAATCGGTTGCCAGGATTTGGCTGACCTTTATCCAAAGCAGCGAACGTCGAGAAACCATCTCTGCCGGTTGCCGTCTACTGATCTTTAGAGGCGATTAGCGAACTGAGTTTTGCTTATCTCCCGCCGCGCATTTTTTCATTACGCAGAAATCGGGCTATTGATCTTCATTCAAAACGCATGACGTGGAACTACTTAAACGCCGGTTTTGTGATGATGTCGCTTAAGTAGCGGTGTGCAGTGTGTGCATCGCCTGCTCTGGTTTTCCCTCACAGAGAAGCGGGATGATGTCGAGAGATTTATCGATGGCGCGCTCGATCGGCGCCAGTTCTTCCGCCCGCGGACGGTGTAAAACAAAATCCACCACCGGTTGTTGCAGATTCAGTGTGCGTGGATGCCCGATACCGATTCTCAGTCGCCAATAATCCTGGGTGCCGAGTGCGGCACTGATATCTTTCAGTCCATTATGGCCGCCAGAAGAACCACCCAGCTTTAGTTTCGCAATACCAGGTGCGAGATCGAGTTCGTCATGCACCACTAAAATCTCGGCTGGCAAGATTCGGTAAAAGCGCGCCACTGCGCCCACCGCTTGGCCGGAACGGTTCATGAAGGTTTGCGGTTCCAAAAGCCAGACATCGCGTCCGCCGATAGCCACTTTGGCGAGTAGCCCCTGAAAGCGTGACTCATTTCGAAGCGAGCCGCGCGCCAAGTGATCCACCAGCCAAAAACCAGCGTTATGGCGGGTTTGCGCATACTCTGCACCGGGGTTGCCGAGGCCAACGATGAGCCTTATTGCAGCAGTGGACATGGATCGGATTGAGGTAAGGACTATCGGATTATCGCAAACCAAGGGTGATAAAAAAGCCCGTCACCAGGACGGGCTTGTTCGCCTAGGCGATGGTAATAC
>CAZLJL010000043.1:0-10043 GCA_964559785.1 uncultured Bifidobacterium sp. | reverse complement strand
TACGCTTCTGGAGGATTTGCAGTCGCGCAAGTTTCACCTCATGCGGCGTGTCATCTTGAAGATTGGCGGCCGGTGTACCAGGCCGTGCACTGAAAATAAACGAGTAACTATTGTCGTAACCAATATCGTCCACCAACTTCATCAGTGCATCAAAGTCGCGCTCATCCTCTCCGGGGAAGCCGACGATGAAATCGGAGGCAATTGAAATATCCGGGCGCACCTCGCGCAAGCGGCGGATAATGGATTTGTACTCAAGCACGGTGTAACCACGCTTCATCGCTGCGAGAATTTTGTCTGAGCCATGCTGCGCTGGCAGATACAGATGATTCACGAGTTTAGGTACTCTGGCATAGGTGTCGATCAGCCGTTGGGTAAACTCTTTGGGATGGCTCGTAACATAACGAATCCGCTCAATACTGTCGAATTCGGCGATGTACTCAATCAGCAGCGAGAAATCAGCCATCTCACCGTCATTCATGACACCTCGATACGCGTTCACATTCTGCCCCAGCAGCGTAATCTCGCGTACGCCTTGCGACGCAAGGTTGGCGACCTCGGTCAAGACATCGTCAAAGCGGCGCGAGACTTCCTCGCCACGGGTATACGGCACTACACAGTAGCTGCAGTACTTGCTGCAACCTTCCATGATCGACACATAGGCACTCGCGCCTTCCACCTTGGCGGGTGGTAGGTGATCAAATTTTTCAATCTCGGGGAAACTGATATCCACCTGCGCCTTGCCAGTTTTATGCCGTTGTTTCAGAAGGTCCGGCAAGCGATGCAAGGTTTGCGGCCCGAACACTACGTCAACATAGGGTGCCCGCTGCACAATGGCTGCACCCTCTTGAGATGCGACGCATCCACCCACACCAATCATGAGATTCGGATTTTTTTTCTTTAGATCGCGAACGCGCCCCAGGTCTGAAAATACCTTCTCTTGAGCCTTTTCACGTACCGAACAGGTATTGAACAGAATGATGTCGGCATCATCAGGCGTGTCGGTACGCACGATCGTCTCGTTGACGCCAAGTACATCCGCCATTTTGTCGGAGTCATACTCGTTCATCTGGCAACCGAACGTTTTAATGAAAAGCTTCTTTTGCATTACGGGTAACGATTCTTTGATCAGCAGGGAGGGCCCGCACGCCTACAGAGAGCGGCGTATATAGCGGCAGGGGGTGTGGATGCTGAAAAGTATAGCAGGCGGGAGGGTGTGGCGCAGCGCGCAGGCCCATTGGGCCCCTCATATGGTGCGATTATCAAAATCAAGATTATTCTAAATATATCGGATTGCTATAACGCAACATTTATTCAGAGTATTTTAATTATCCTATTGACGGTATTTCGAATATTTTATTCATTGAATAATTCTGATATATTCCGGGCGCTTTAACTTCGATTGAATTTTCCAAGAGGATTCTCATGCCACGACTCTCCGTTGACGCCCAGCTTGCACGTATTCAAAAGCAAAAGGCGGCACTCGAAAAAAAAGAACAATTGCTTAAAAGCAAGGCCGAGAACAAGGATTTAATAAAAATTATCGCGCTGATCAAGAAAGCAGGTTTAAGTGCGAGTGAAATCACCAAGGCGATGAAAGGCGGCCGTGGTCGCCGCAAGGGCAGCACCAGCAAATTGGCGGGCAAGAAAATCCCGCCGAAATATCGAAATCCGTCGGATAAGACGCAAACATGGACTGGGCGAGGCAAAATGCCGTTGTGGGCCGCCGAGCTGAGTGAATTGGGTAAGTTGGAGAAAGCGCTGATTAAGGGCTGATGATGCGAACGATCGTGGGCTGTGTTGTCGTAGGGTGTCTGACGCTTCAAGCGCAGGCCGAGAGCGTACGTAGCAACCAGAGGGACTATGGTCATCAGAGCAACACGGTGACCTCGAATGCCCATGGTGCGCCAGCTAAAGTGGTGCCGCCACCCGTGCCTGCGTCTGTCAATCCGGTAGTGGTTGTCTCGCCGCCGCCGGCCCCGCCGCCAGCGCCGGCTGGGCGCCGCCCCTGAGCCGCTGTTTTGGATGAGGTATGCTGGTCGCCTTTGGTTAAATTCGGGCGAGCATGGAGCAGACGATATTCGATAAATACGGCGGCATCCCTGTTGTCACCGAAATCGTCCGGGATTTCTATAAGCGCGTTCTGCGTCGTCCTAATTTACGTCGGTATTTTCTAAACGTCGAAGTAGATCACCTGATCCAGCACCAAGTTGCGTTTGTCTCCATTGCCATGGGGCGTATGCCACATCACTATGTGGGCCGTAACATGCGCACCGTACATCATGGTCGTGGCATCACCGGCGCATCATTCGACCTGATGCTCGAGCTGTTATCCGACACGTTGCGTTCCCACGAATTTGCTGAAAAAGATGTTCTTCAGGTCTTAGAAAATATAAAAAGGTATAAAAGCGAAATCGTCGAACGCTAAGCGACTGATCAATGTATCTCACTGGTACGCACGTACGACGTTGCGTGGTACGAGTCACTGTGCTGTAGGTGACTTTTTCCATCCATATTGACGATTTGGGGATTAATCGATCGGAAAACAAAAAAGCACCGGTCGGTCGACGGGTGCTTTTTGTTAAGCGAAACAAGAAATTCGGTTGGTGGTGATAGGTGGACTTGAACCACCGACCCCAGCATTATGAGTGCTGTGCTCTAACCAACTGAGCTATATCACCACGAAGCCCGACATTATCTTCGGGTGGCTAGTCACTGTCAACCGAGGGCCGCCTGAATATGTCCGAGTGCTTGGGCCGGTGCATCGTCCGCTAGGCAGTCAATCAAAATACGATTTTCCATGCCCCTGAGCCAGGTTAATTGCCTTTTTGCGAGTTGGCGTGTGGCGATTACGCCTTTTTCTCTGAATTCTTCTTTGGTGATGCTGCCGTCCAGGTATTCCCAAGCCTGCCGATAGCCCACGCAGCGCATGGATGGCAGGCCGAGGTGCAGGTCGCCCCGAGCACGTAACAACCCAACTTCATCCAGCAAGCTCGGGCTCGCGTTGACCATGTCATCGAATCGCGTTGCGATACGCGCGTGCAGTACCGCACGGTCGGAGGGTTCCAGCGCAATCGGCAGTAGTGAAAACGGCAATGTCGGCGGCGTGCTTTTCGCGATGAGCGCCGACATAGGTTGACCCGTCAGCAGTGCAATCTCGATCGCGCGTTGTATGCGCTGGGTATCAGTCGGCTTTAAACGATCGGCGGTGACCGGATCCAGCTCTCGCAATCTTGCGTGTAGCGCGGTGATGCCGTGTCGCGCGATCTCCATGTCAATTTGCGCTCTGAGCGTCGGGTCGGCGGGTGGTAGGTCATCCAGGCCCTCGCGCAAACCTTTGAAATAGAGCATGGTGCCACCGACCAGTAAGGGCAGCTTGCCGCGAGCAATGATGTCAGTCACAAGCCGAATCGCGTCATCACGAAATTGTCGGACCGAATAACTTTCGACTGGATCCAAAATGTCGATCAAGTGATGGGGCACAGCGGCGCGCTCGTTCAACGTCGGTTTAGCGGTACCGATATCCATACCGCGATAAATCAGAGCAGAGTCGACGGAAATGATTTCTGAAGGAATCGCTGTGGCGATCCGAAGCGCGGTAGCGGTTTTACCGGACGCGGTGGGCCCCATGATTGCAACCGCTAATGGTTTGGTCATGCTGCCACGGCGCGCTTTCCGATCAAGCGCACAGAAAGAAAGTTAAGCGTACCCAAGACGGCGGAGATAATAGCTAGCGGATACAGGGTTCCGTTGTGCGTGACGCCCACGATGGTGCCACTGACAAATGCAAATGCCATCATGACTGCCCCCATCAATCCAGCTGCAGTACCCGCCTGCTTGGGAAAGGGCGCGATCGAACCGGCCTGCGACACGGGGAAGTTGATGCCATGCGAAGCCATTGATAAAAACATCGCAATGACAACTACAGCCCAGTGCCACCAGCCCAGTAAAGCCGCTGTCAGAAAATATATGCCTGCGCTGAAGGAGCAAGCTGTACCGATGCGCAAGGCTTGTTCACCGCTGATTGTCTTGAGCAAGCGGCGGCATACCAAAGTTCCACTCATGTACCCGGCGACGCCCATGGCGAAGCAGTAGCCAAACCATTGCGTTGGTACGCCCAGTACATCGATCAGTACAAAGCTCGAGCCAGAAATAAAGACGAAAATCCCACAGTAGGAAAGCGCACCCGGTGTCACATTCAACCAAAACTCGCGTGAGCCCAGTATCAGTCGGTAGTTGTCCAGGATGCCTTTCATTTGTGTGGCATTCGGATTCTTGTGGTGATTTGTTTCAGGCAGGTGATAGAGACAGGCTGCCATCACGCAGGCTGAAAAAATACCCAAGGCAATAAATGCAGCGCGCCAGCCGAATGCAACCTGCAAGTAAGCACCGAGAATTGGCCCGAAGATGGGCGCAAGCGAGATCCAAGTACTTGCACGTGCCAGAAACTTGGCGCTATCTTGAGGTGCATAAGCATCGCGCACAACGGCACGCGCGATCATCACCGCTGCGCAGCAACCCAGCGCTTGCAGAAAGCGTGCAGCGATCAGTAGTTCAATCGACTGTGCCAAGCCACATAAGGCGCTGGCCGCAACATACAAAGCGAGGCCAGCGAGTAACACTGGGCGCCGACCGAATCGATCCGACAATGGACCAATAATCAGCTGAGCGCTACCAAAGCCAATGACAAACAAGCTGAGAGTCAGCTGCACCGTTGCCACCGGTACGCCGAAACCACTGACCAAACTTGGGAGCGAGGCGAGGTAAAGATCCGTTGAAAGCGGCTGCATCATCATCATGGCGGTGATCAAGAGCAGCAATGGCGCGTGCGCGAACTGCGGCAGCGGCGAAATACTCATTGTTACTGCCCGCGCAGAAACAGCCGATCAAGATCGGTGATTGCGAGCTGTACCCAAGTCGGCCGACCGTGGTTGCATTGATCGGCTCGCTCGGTCGCTTCCATTTGGCGTAATAAGGCGTTCATTTCGGGGATGGTGAGAGCACGATTGGCGCGCACTGCAGTATGGCAGGCAAGCGTGCCGAGCAATTCATTTCGATGTTCTGTTAAGACGTGTGAACCACCGAATTCACGCAAATCGCGCAACAGATCACGCGCTAGCGATTGGACATCGGCATTTTTCAACAGCGCTGGAATCGCTCGTACCGCAAGCGTGGTCGGCGACATTGCGGCAATATCAAAACCCAAGCTGGTCAGCGTTGCGTGGTGCTCTTCGGCGGTGCCTACCTCGACTGCGTCGGCATGAAAGCTCACCGGGATCAGTAAAGGCTGGAGCGTGACAGTTTTTTCTTCCAGCGCTTGCTTGAACTGCTCATAGAGTATGCGCTCGTGCGCTGCATGCATATCGACCAGAACCAATCCATGCCGATTTTGTGCCAGTACGTAAATGCCATGCAGCTGCGCTAACGCGAAGCCGAGTGGGAAACTCTCTTCATCCGATTGATCACTACTCACATCACTGCGGGCGCTGGTAGCTGCGATCGGCCCGCTGGCAGAAAAATTATCGGAAAACAGCGCGCCGTACCGCGCCATATCCTGCGCAACCCCAAAAGATGATTGTCTAGGCGGCTGGGCATGCCATGGCAGTGTACTGAACGATGAAGGATTTGCAGCAACGGCCGGCGCTGGCAATTCGTTATTGGGGGCAGTACTTGCCAGCGATCGACTCACTGCATGAAACACAAACTGGTGTATCGCCCGGCTATCGCGAAACCGAACCTCGATCTTGGCGGGGTGGACATTGACGTCGACCAGTGCAGGGTCGAGTTCCAGTTGCAAGACATAGGCGGGGTAACGATCGCCGTGCAGCACATCTTGATAAGCCGACCGCACCGCGTGTGTTAGCAGCTTGTCACGCACGAAGCGTCCATTGACATAAAAATATTGTGCATCAGCGCGGCCGCGTGCGGCGGTCGGTAGCCCAACGAAGCCGCGTAAATGCACTGGGCCAGCACTTTCCTGTAGCGGTAAACGTGCCTCGGCAAAGGCCTCGCCTAAAATCTGTGCACTACGATCAGCCAGTGCGCTTTCTTGCCAGTGCTCTGTGGTCTTGCCATTGTGTGTGACTGAAAAACGTAGATCCGGCCGTGCCAGTGCGATACGTCGCACCACTTCCATGCAGTGACCATACTCGGTCTGCTCGGATTTTAGAAACTTGCGGCGTGCAGGAGTATTGAAATACAGGTCTTGCACGTCAACCACGGTGCCGATTGCGCCAGAGGCGGGACTGACCGAGGCGGGGTCATGACCATGGACCTGCCATGCATGCGCCGCATCGCGCGTACGCGAGGTGAGGGTTAACTGCGCAACAGACGCAATTGACGCCAGGGCCTCGCCGCGGAATCCCAGCGTGGTGACGTTTTCGAGATCATGCAGATGAGCGATTTTCGAGGTGGCATGTCGGGTGAGCGCCAGCCCCAGCTGCTCCGGTGGGATGCCCGCCCCATTGTCGGTGATCGCGATACGCTTTACGCCGCCGGCTTCCAAACGTATCGCGAGTTGTGTGGCGCCAGCGTCGATCGCATTTTCCAGCAGTTCCTTTACCACGGCGGACGGGCGCTCGATTACCTCACCCGCTGCGATCTGCGAGATCAGTTGGTCGGGAAGCAGGCGGATGATGCTCGGCGCGTCGATTGAACTGGACATACAGCGATTATACCGAGGCACAAATCAGGCTTTTAATGCGATCTGGACGAGGATGGCCGTGTATCATCAGAAGCTTTTCGTGACTACCACGCCCCTTCATCATGGAATTGACCCAACTGCTCGGCCTGATCTTGCATATCGATAAGGCGCTCGGCATGCTGCTCGAGCAGTATGGCGTGCTGGTCTACGCGCTATTGTTCGCGATTGTATTTGCTGAAACAGGTCTGGTGATTTTCCCGTTTTTACCTGGCGATACACTGCTGTTTGTTGCGGGCGCGTTTTGTGCCAGCGGCTTGATGAATGCGCCGCTATTGATGCTATTACTTGTGGTGGCGGCAGTGAGCGGCAACACGCTCAATTATCTAATTGGTCGCGCGCTTGGTCAGCGTGTATTTACCCATGACTATAAGTGGATCGATCGTCATGCGCTGGAAAAAACTCATGCATTCTTTGAACTGCACGGTGGTAAGACCATTATTCTGGCACGCTGGCTGCCTGTGATCCGCACCTTTGCTCCGTTTGTCGCTGGTGTATCTGATATGGGCCTGACGCGCTTCCAGATTTTTAATGTAGTTGGTGCACTGCTGTGGGTGATTGGTCTGGTGATGGCGGGCTATTTCTTCGGCAATATTCCTATTATTCGCGACCACCTGAACACGATCGTGCTAATCGGTATCGCTGCGGCAGCGGGGCCGGTAGCCTTGGCTGCAATTATCCAATTTGTGCGTAAGCGCATGCGAAGCAAGCAGCCTGAATCCTGACGGGCAGCACTTGTCAGGTCATGCGTCCGCGGTTGAGACTGGGATGCTTTTGTAAATACTTCCGGATACCGCGTGCCAGTGCATCGGCCATTTGATCCTGGTAGCGCTCATCCGTCAGCTTGGCCTCTTCTTCCGGGTTCGAAATAAACGCCGTCTCGACCAGTATGCTGGGAACGTCTGGCGCTTTCAGTACGGCGAAACCTGCTTGCTCCACCTGAGGTTTGTGTAGTCGGTTGATTGATCCAATCTCGCCGAGTACATGTTTCGCCAGTTTCAGGCTGTCATTGATTTGTGCAGTCGTCGAGAGGTCGAGCAAGACACTCGCCAACTGCTGGTTTTTACTGCTGATATTGATGCCACCGATCAGGTCGGCAGCATTTTCCTTGTTCGCCAGCCAGCGTGCTGCCGTTGAGCTGGCACCTTTTTCCGATAGCGCGAACACGGAAGAGCCACGCGCAGTCGGTTCAATGAAGGCATCTGCGTGGATCGATACAAATAAATCTGCTTGGACTTTGCGCGCCTTTTGCACCCTTACGTGGAGCGGAACAAAGTAGTCGCCATCACGCGTTAGCATTACCCGTGTATTGGGCTGCTGCTCCAGCCGTGACTTCAATCGTTGCGCAATCGCTAGCACGACATTTTTCTCAAAGTTGCCACCACGGCCGACGGCGCCGGGATCTTCGCCGCCATGCCCGGGATCGAGCGCGATCGTGATCATTCGAGTGACTGCAAGCGGCTCTTCCGATGTTGTATCGTTTTTTGCCGTGGGCGGGTTTGCTAGCGTATCAGTGGTTGGCGTCTCGGAAAGTGGTGCTGGACGGGGACGCTTAAGTAACTCGGCAATCGGGTCAACCGGATGAGCGGGGTATAAATCAAATACAAGTCGGTGCCGATAACTTCCTACCGGCGCCAGCGTAAACACCTGTGGTTGTATTTCTGCCTTCAGATCGAACACCATCCGGACGACCCCGGGCCGGTTTTGCCCTACTCGCACTTGGGCAATGTAGGGATCATTCGGCTGTACCTTGGCCACCAGACTCTTCAACTTGGCATCAAGATCCACGCCTTCAATCTCGACCACCAATCGGTTTGGATCAGTCACCAAGAAATGGGTAGATTTCAGTTTGCTGTCTGTTTCAAGGGTCACGCGTGTGTAATCATTCGCTGGCCAGACACGCACCGCAGCGATCTGTGCGGCGTTGGCAAAACGAACAGGAAGCAGAGACAGTAAAAGCGTCGCGCCAGATTTGAGCACGACGCGACGTGCGGTGGGCTTTAATGATTCGGGCTTGGGTACAGATTTTCCAGACATGTGGCGCCGAGTTCGGAATTTGCTCGCAATTCTACCGTACGGCCTTCATTTTCTGCAGCGATAAACAGATCGATATCTGCTGAAGGAAGCAGATTGCCAGCTTGTTCCGGCCACTCGACGATACAGATTTTGTCGCTACCGAAATATTCTCGAAAACCTGCTTCGATGAATTCCTGTGGGCTGCCCATCCGGTACAGATCAAAATGCAATATCTCGACAGTGTGCCCTTGTAATTCGACTGGGTAGAGCTCCAGCAGGGTATACGAGGGACTCTTGACGCGACCTGTATAGCCCATGGCGCGCAAAATTTCGCGCGTGAGGAAGGTCTTGCCGGCGCCCAGATGGCCATGCAGGTGAATCGTCATCCCCGGTCGCAGGACGTGACCAAGCGCCGCGCCGAGCTGCGCGGTGGCTGTCTCATCTTTAAGAAAATCTTTTTGTGGGCGCATAAACTAGAATGCAAGCGCGCGCTCCAGGCGCGCTTGCTTATGATACTCGCCGCCATGTCCAACACGCCTGAACAACTTGCCGCACTGGCTTGCTCGATCAAAGACTGGGGCAGGGCGCTGGGTTTTTCCGAGGTGCGCGTCACGGATGTCGACTTGGGCGCGGCGAGTGATGACCTGCAGCAGTGGCTTGCCGCCGGATTTCACGGACAAATGGCATTCATGGCAGAACACGGGAGTAAGCGTACCCACCCCGCACAACTGGTGCCTGGTACGGTACGCGTGATTAGCGCGCGTATGGATTATCTTCCACGTGCCCTGGCTGAGGATTGGCGCGAATACGAGCTGGACCGGCAAGCCGATCCCGATGCGGCCGTTATTTCCGTATACGCACGGGGTCGGGATTATCACAAGGTCATACGCTCGCGCTTGCAGCGTTTGGTCGACCAGATTGCGGTTGAGGTCGGACCCATCGGGTATCGCGTTTTCTCGGATTCGGCACCGGTGATGGAAGTGGCTTTGGCGCAGAAAGCGGGTCTTGGTTGGCGTGGCAAACACACGCTGCTGCTGAATCGCGATGCGGGCTCAATGTTTTTCTTGGGTGAGATTTATACCGACTTACCACTCCCGGTGGATGAGCCAGTGTCCACCCACTGCGGTGACTGCGCAGCCTGTATCGAGATATGCCCGACACAAGCAATCGTCGGACCTTACAAGCTCGACGCCCGGCGTTGTATTTCTTACCTCACTATCGAGTTGAAAGACAGTATTCCTGTCGAATTGCGACCTTTAATGGGTAATCGGATTTATGGTTGCGATGATTGTCAGTTAGTCTGCCCTTGGAACAAGTTTGCGCAACGCAG
>CAZLJL010000042.1:0-10056 GCA_964559785.1 uncultured Bifidobacterium sp. | reverse complement strand
GCGAACGCAAGGTTGGCATCCGGCTTGTAGTTCATCACCAGGAAAATTCCCGTGACAATCTGGATCACCAGTACCAGCGCCGCGAGTGAACCGAACAGGTAAAAGACGTTGAAATTCTTCGGGGCATAGTATTTACCCCATTGGTCATTCCACAGCTTGGTTAGCGGGAAGCGATCATCGACCCAGGCAAGTGCCTTCTGCGCAGCCGGCGCGTCGGCCGGCAGTTTAGTTTCATGGAACGCCATTTTTAGGCCTCGCCTTTCTCGTCTTTACCGATCACGATACGGGAATCACTGGTGAACATGTGACGTGGAACCTGCAAGTTATCAGGGGCAGGCTTGTTCTTGAAAACTCGCCCGGCAAGATCAAACGTGGAACCATGACATGGGCACAAGAACCCGCCCTGCCAATCGCTCGATAGCGATGGCTGCGCCCCGGCTTCAAGTTTCGGCGATGGCGAGCACCCCAAGTGACTGCAGATGCCGACAGCGACCAGAAACTCGGGCTTGATCGAGCGGTGTTCATTGCGTGCATATTCGGGTGTTAAATCGTCGGCGTTACGCTCTGATTTCGGATCAGCGAGGTCGCCGCCGGTTTTGTTCAACGACGCCACCATTTCCGGCGTGCGACGCAAAACCCAAACCGGCTTGCCGCGCCATTCAACCGTTTTCATCTCGCCCGGCTTCAAATCAGCCACGTCAACCTCGACGGGCGCTCCAGCCGCTTTCGCACGCTCAGATGGCTCGAATGTGGCCACGAAAGCACCAGCACCCGCTACGCCAGCAATGCCTCCCGCCGCAGCGGTCGCAACCAAAAGGCCGCGCCGGCTCGAGTCGACTTGATTCTCGTCACTCATGACAACCCCAATCAAAGAAATTGCAAATCAAAACGCTTTAAATTCGTCGCGAAATTCATCGCGGACAATGGGTACCGCACAGGCTTCGCCGCAAAACACAGGCTTGACAGCGACCCTGACGCACAAGGGAACTCCCAGCAACCTTCCATTATATCGGAGCCGAGAATGAACCGTAAGAAGCGCCACCAGCATTGGTGCTGACCGATAAAGATTGTCAATTCAACAATATGGTTGGGAGCAAAACTGCTTTGGGAGGTGCGAACAGCAATGCAAGCTCGAGAATTGTTGAATTAATAACTGAACGGGCTTGCATTGCCCATCACGACTGCTGCGGCTGGGTTAAATCCGTCGAGGATGAAATGAGATCAGACCGAGTCGCTGCGCTTCAATAATCGCTTCAGTGCGGGAGTGAACACCTAACTTGGCGTAAATATTTTTGATGTGGGTTTGTACTGTGCCAATCGACAAACCAAGTGCTTCAGCGACCTTCGCATAGCTTCCCCCGCGCGAGATGGAATCCAGAATGGAGAACTCTCGTCGCGTTAACAAGGTAGATTCGCCCTCGTTCGCATCCTCTGCGGTACGGGTCACCCCACGCATACGGGTCAACACCTTACGCGCGATCATTGGGCTGATTGGTGAACCGCCTGCACGCAAATCGATAATTGCATCCAATATCTTCAACTGCAAAGACTCCTTCAAGACATAGCCGGCCGCACCGGCCTCTATGCAGGCAAGTATTTGCTCCTCTTCGCTGGACATCGTAATCACCAAAATATCTGCTCGCGGCCTGAGATGACGACAATGCCGAATCACGCTCACACCCGATCCATCCGGCAAACCAAGGTCGGTCAGTAACAAATCGATGGGGCACTGCGCCAAGTAATCCCGCGCCTCACGTACGGTACCAACGGCGGCGCAAAGAATGAGAGAAGGCTCGCGCTCAATGGCGAGGCAAAGCAGGCGTCGTGTCACGAGGTCATCCTCGACAACCATTACCCTGCAAGGCTTTGGCAAGCCAAACGCTGACATTTTGGATGCTTGAAACAATTGAACAAACGCTTCGTCGGTGGAGATTAGAAGCGCCGAGTTCCGAGCATCCGAACTAACAAATGATTCGGCGCATAGCAAAAGCAACTCGCCATAGTCTTAAACGCCCAGTAGGGTCAAAGACCGAACGCAATGACCACACGAAAGACTTGGACTTTATTCGCGAACAGGTTTTTACCTCTTCTCGCCGCACATCATCTTTGCTTTAAGCGTTCAAACTGGATTCGCAATATCAATAAACTGATGATCAATGCCAAAGCGGCTAGACAAATAGTCGCCAAGTGCTTGCACACCAAAACGTTCAGTAGCGTGATGCCCACAGGCGAGGTAAGCAACGCCCGACTCACGAGCAAGATGAACTGTCTGCTCGGAAATCTCTCCGCTGAGATAGACGCTCGCACCCGCTTCGATCGCTTGCTCAAACGAATTTTGAGCAGCCCCGGTGCACCAAGCTACTCGGCCGACCGCTTGATCAGGGTCACCAATCAGTTGTGGCTGACGCCCTAATTCGCGCTGCACAACCCCTACTAACTCAGCAACGCTTTGAGCAGCGCACTTGCCATACCAACCCAAGTCTTGTTCGCCAAAACGACCCTCGGCCTCGAACCCAAGTCGGACTGCCAGTTGTGCATTGTTGCCAAGCTCGGGATGAGCATCCAGCGGCAAGTGGTACGCATACAGATTGACCTCATGATCAAGCAGCAACTTCAACCTATTGCGGCGGTTGCCAACGACACGCGGGTCCTCGCCACGCCAAAAATAGCCATGATGCACTAGCACCGCATCTGCATTGACCTCAATCGCCGCCTCCAGCAATGCAAGGCTTGCCGTAACACCCGTCACCAATCGCCGAATGCGTGGCTTGCCCTCGACCTGTAATCCGTTTGGGCAGTAATCACGAAACCGGTTAATATCCAGCGTCTCGGCGAGATGCTTCGCCAGTGTTTCACGTTCCAAGCCCTGCTCGCTCGTATCCATCATTCTCTGATCTGTTATGCGTCGTCTGTGGTTGTTGTTCGCGCAAACTGTCACCGTCGCACTCGCGCTGTGGTTCATTGTAGCGACCTTGAAGCCAGAATGGCTTGGCCGCACCTCGGGTGGCGGACGACTGATTTCGTCCACTGTCACGGTACGCGAGGCAGACGGCTCAGGCACGGTACTGCAGAACACGTACCGCGACGCCTCGCAACGGGCAATGCCGACCGTGGTCAACATCTACACGACCAAGGCCGGAAAACAACCCCCGCACCCGTTCGATAACGACCCCTTCTTCCGTCGCTTCTTCGGTGACAATTTTGGTGCCCCGGATGAACGACAGTTCAGCCTTGGGTCTGGTGTCATCATCAGCCCGGACGGCTACATCCTGACCAACAATCATGTGATCGAATCTGCGGATGAGATAGAAATTGCGTTGGCGGATGGTCGAAAAGTAAAAGGCAAACTGGTCGGCACAGACCCAGAGACCGATCTCGCCGTGCTCAAGGTCGCGCTGAATAATCTACCCTCGATCACGCTGGCCAAACTCGACAACACCAAAGTCGGCGATGTGGTGCTGGCGATTGGCAATCCATTTGGTGTTGGTCAAACCGTGACCATGGGCATTGTGTCTGCACTTGGTCGTAATCATCTGGGTATCAACACGTTTGAAAACTTCATCCAGACAGACGCTGCGATCAATCCTGGCAACTCCGGTGGCGCATTAATTGATACCGAGGGCCATCTGCTGGGTATCAATACTGCAATCTACTCGCGTAGCGGTGGTTCACTAGGCATTGGATTCGCGATACCGGTCACGACGGTAAAAACCGTGATGGAATCGATCATCAAGAACGGTCAGGTCGTACGGGGCTGGATTGGGGTAGAGCCACAAGACATCACGCCCGAGTTAGCTGAAAGCTTTGGGCTGCAAAAAGCCTCCGGCACCATCATTGCCGGCGTGCTCAGAGGTGGTCCCGCCGACAAGGCTGGCATTAAGCCTGGCGACATTTTGCTGTCGGTGGGCGACAAGCCGGTCTCTGACACGGTATCGATGCTGAATTTAGTCGCACAACTGACGCCGGGAGAAAAAATCGCGCTGACGGTAATGCGTAAGGCGAATAAGACCGAACTCAGTGTCGTGGTCGGAAAACGACCGCGAATGAAACAGCAGCCAATCCAAGACGGCGAGTAAAGTTCCCAGCTGGCGGAAAGTAGGTGATTCGCTGTACCCGCGTAAACACCCCAGTATCTTGGACAATGCAGCTTTCGATGCATCGCCTAGACGGGCCTACGCTGCATTCGCCAGGTGCCACAGCAAAGCGTGAATCCGGAATCAGGATGACTCCGTTGACTCCTCGGGTGCCTGCGTCGCCTTGGCGAATAGGGGCGCGAGCAAGATCCCGACTTCATACAGCAAGCACAACGGGATCGCGAGGAACAGTTGGCTCATAACGTCGGGCGGCGTCACGATTGCCGCAATCACGAATGCGCCAACAATCACATATGACCTGATCGCTTTCAGTTTTTCGACAGACACGATACCCATCCGCACCAGCACAATCACGACCACTGGTACCTCGAAGGTCAGGCCGAACGCAAGACACATCATGAGCACGAAATCGAGATAATTCTCGATGTCGGGTGCAACTGCTATGGATTTCGGCGCAAAGTCACTGATGAATTTAAACACCGTGCCAAACACGAAGTAGTAGCAGAAAGCCACACCGAGGACAAACAGGGCAGTCGACGAAATAATCAGTGGCGCCACTAATCGCTTCTCGTGCATGTACAAACCCGGCGCAACAAACGCCCACGCCTGATACAGAACCCAAGGTAGCGAGATCAATAACGCCGCCACCATGGTGATCTTCATGGGAACCATGAATGGCGTGATGACGCCAGTGGCAATCATTTTCGAACCTTCGGGTAAAGCGTGCAGCATTGGCTGCGCCATGAAGTCGTAGAGAACCGCTGCACCGGGCCACACGGTGAACAAGACGATGAAAACTACCAGCACCACCGCCGACGCGCGTACCAAGCGGTTGCGCAGCTCGATCAAGTGCGAGATGAAGGTTTCCTGAATACCTGAAGTCTTGTCGTCGGACATGGGCTTAATGGAAAAACTTCACGCTCTTGCCCGACGCTGGGCGATAGCGTGCTACCCGCGCAGCGCCAGATTGAACGCGCGTCTTGAGGCCATGCTGTCGCTTGTACCAAAGGGGCAGCATACTGGTATGTGACATGCGCTTGCGACGGAACTCACGACGCTTGGCGTCAAATTCCCAGAGCGCAGGAACGCTGGGACTGAAATTATAGGTGTCGTCGAAAGAATGATGCGCCTCGTTCAGAGAGTCCGAGAGCTCCTTGCCAGCCTCATCGACCTCCTTGCGAACCTCCGACGCCTCTGAAGTGATCGTCAAGTTCAGCTTGGATGCCGCCTCAACGATATTGCTCTGCATTTTTTGCAGCTCTTCCATCTGCATCTCGCGGTTAACCTCAGCCTTGACATTTTGGATGTAGCGCTGAGCGCGACCAAACAAGGTACCCGCCATACGAGCGACAGCCGGCAGCCTTTCCGGACCGATCACAACAAGCGCGACCGCACCGATCAGCGCGAGTTTGGAGAGACCAAGGTCAATCATGGGGGGCGAGGAACCAGACAGGCGCGGCGAGCAGAATCAGCCCGCCGGGATAGACGGTATCAACTCTTGGCTTTTTCCTTGGCTTCGACGTCGATGGTGGACTTGTCGGCCACCTGCTGCGCAGGCGGCGAAGGCTCCTCGGAACCCTTCACACCATCTTTGAAACCCTTGACCGCCTTACCCAAGTCAGAGCCGATGTTGCCCAGCTTTTTTGTGCCGAACACCAACATCACGATGACCAACACAATGACCCAGTGCCAAATACTGAACGAACCCATTGCAATCTCCTAGCGACCTTAAAGCCGTCAACTTCTGTTTACACCGAATCAACGCTACCCGCGCCATGGACGCGGACCACCCATCAAATGAAGATGGAGATGGTACACCTCCTGACCGCCGTCAGGACCGGTGTTGATCAGGGTTTTAAAGCCCCCTGTTGGACCATCGGCGCCGTTTTGGTACCCGCCACCATGTTCTTTTGCCAGCTTGGGAGCAATCAACAACATTTTACCCAACAACGCCTGATGCCGATTATCGCTATCGGCCAAGGTCGCAATATGCTCTCGCGGCACCATCAGTAGATGCATGGGCGCTGCCGGATTGATGTCGTGAAAGACAATCAGGTCTTCATCCTCGAATACTTTTTTTGAGGGGATCGCGCCGGCGACAATCTTGCAGAAAATGCAGTTATCCAAAGTCTCTCTCCGATATTCAGCGTCGTTGGATTGTTTATTCCAGCGCGAGTAACCCATCACTGGGCGAGCACGCTTCTACTTGCCTGCTTCGTCCTGCTCCCGCTGCTGCAGTTTGCGATTCGCTTTTTCTTCAATACCCGAGATACCCTCGCGACGCGCCAATTCATCCAGTACCTGCTGCGGCGTCAAATTAAACTGCGCCAGCATGATCAGCGAATGGAACCAGAGATCGGCGCACTCATACACGAGCTTGCTGGCGTCGGCACCTTGGCGTACATCCTTGGCTGCCATCACGGCCTCGGTGGCTTCTTCACCGATTTTTTTCAGGATCGCATCATCACCCTTGGCGAACAAGCGAGCAACGTAGGAACTCTCAGGATCGCCACCTGCAGCAGGCTTTCTTGTCTCGATGATTTGCGCCAGGCGTTGCAGCGTGTCGTTCATCTCATTTTTTGTAAATGTCATCCGGATCTTTCAAGACCGGCTCAACATCGACCCAGCCCATTGCACCATCGTTGTTCTGCAGCTCATGGAAAAAACAGTGGTGTCGGCCGGTGTGACAAGCCATACCACCGACCTGCTCGACCTGAAGCAGCAATACATCATCATCACAATCAAGGCGAATCTGATGCACCTTCTGAAAGTGACCAGACTCCTCGCCCTTGTGCCATAACTTGCTGCGCGATCGACTCCAGTACACCGCCTGTCCGCACTCAACCGTACGCGCCAGCGACTCGCGGTTCATCCACGCGACCATCAGTATCTGGTTACTGCCAATTTCCTGAGCAATGGTGGGTACCAGACCATTGTGGTCCCACTTGATACGATCCAGCCATTCTGTCTGCTTGATCATGCAAGCCTCATCGGTATGCCTTGGGCGGCCATATACGCCTTGGCCTCCTGCACGGTGTGTAGCCCGTAATGAAAAATACTCGCTGCCAGCACCGCGTCGGCTCGTCCCTGAGTCACGCCGTCGGCCAGATCCTGCAATCCGCCCACGCCGCCCGAGGCAATCACGGGAATCCCCACTGCATCCGAAACAGCTCGCGTCAGCGACAGGTCGAAACCATCCTGCGTACCATCGCGATCCATACTGGTCAGCAGGATTTCTCCCGCACCCAGCGATTCCATTGTGCGCGCCCACTCGACCACATCCAAACCGGTTGGCTTGCGACCGCCATGCGTGAAGACCTCCCAATGGCCACCGGGAGCGCGTTTGGCATCAATCGCCACCACAATGCATTGCGATCCATACTTGCCCGCCGCTTCCGCCACTAACTGCGGGTTGGTCACTGCGGAGGTATTGATGCTGACTTTATCCGCACCGGCATTCAGCAGGCGACGTACGTCATCGACTTGGCGTACCCCACCACCGACCGTGAGCGGGATGAACACCTGTGAGGCCACGTCTTCAATGATGTGGAGAATCAGGTCGCGATCGTCGGAGGAGGCGGTGATATCCAGGAAGGTAATTTCGTCAGCGCCTTGCTGATCATAGCGACGCGCGATCTCTACCGGGTCACCGGCATCACGCAGTTCGACGAAGTTCACGCCTTTCACCACCCGCCCTGCGGTCACATCCAGGCACGGGATGATGCGTTTTGCGAGGGTCATGTCAGTCGGGATCTCGCTGGCCTGACAACACATCCGCGCGCTCTTGCGCGGTACGCAGATCCAGCGTGCCCTCGTAGATCGAACGTCCGCAAATCACGCCCTCGATCCCTTCGTCTTGTACCGCGCACAAGGCCTCGACATCATCAATGGTGTGAACGCCACCTGAGGCAATCACCGGGATCTTCATGCTTTGCGCCAGCTTGACAGTGGCGTCGATATTCACGCCTTTCATCATGCCGTCGCGACCAATATCGGTGTAAACAATGGCTTCGCAGCCGTAGTCTTCAAATTTCTTCGCAAGATCGATGACCTCATGCCCGGATAATTTGCTCCAGCCATCGGTGGCGACCTTGCCGTCTTTTGCATCCAAGCCGACGATGATCTGACCAGGAAACGCGCCGCACGCATCATGCAAAAAACCGGGATTCTTCACAGCGGCGGTGCCGATGATCACATAGGATATGCCGTCGTCCAGGAAGCGCTCGATGGTATCCAGGTCGCGAATGCCACCACCCAGTTGCACGGGAATTTCTTCGATCTCGAATTCTTCCGCGAAATCGCGCACGGCGGCAAGAATCGACTTGATCGCTGGCTCATTTTTCGGTTTGCCGGCAAATGCGCCGTTCAAGTCCACCAAGTGCAAGCGTCGTGCGCCCCGCTCCAGCCAATGCCGCGCCATGCGCGCGGGATCGTCAGAGAACACAGTCGCCTGATCCATGTCGCCCTGTTTTAGGCGCACGCAGTGGCCATCCTTGAGATCGATAGCAGGTATCAGCAGCATGACGGCAGTAAAGAGATTCGAAAGAGATGGTTGGGTGATCGAAGCGAGCGCCTAAGCCGGCACGCAAAGTCGGTACTCAGAACCTGTTTCATTAGGTCGATGGCGAGGTGGCAGCACCGCAAACAGTCCAGGGCATACAGCATAGGGACCACCAACGCCGCTAGCGGACTAACGAAACAGGTTCTAAGGGTTCCAATGTACAAAATTTTTATACAGCTGCAAACCAGCGGCTGCGCTTTTTTCAGGGTGGAATTGCGTGGCAAATATATTATCCCGACCTGCGGCACAGCAAAAGGTGACCCCGTAATCGGTTTCGCCATACAGATGCGAGGGATTGTCGGGTACCGCGTAGTAGCTGTGTACGAAATAGAAATAACTTTCGTCCGGCACGTCGGCCCAGATTGGGTGGGCGCCACGCTGTCGCACTCGGTTCCAGCCCATTTGCGGCACCTTGAAACGAGCGCCATCCGGCTGCAGCCGGTCCTCAAGCTGAAAACGAATGACCCGGCCCGGCATGAGCGATAGGCAATCCGCATCACCTTCTTCGCTCCAGTCGAACATCATCTGCTCACCTACGCACACGCCCAGCAGGGGTTTGGACTGTGCCGCTTCCAGCAAGGCCTCCAGCAGACCGGATTCGCGAAGTGACCGCATACAGTCTGGCATCGCACCCTGACCTGGCAGGACGATACGGTCCGCCGCACGGATCGCTTCCGGGTCACCACTGACACGAACTTCCGCCTCTGGCGCAACCCGCATCAGCGCCTGCGCTACCGAGCGCAGGTTGCCCATCCCGTAATCAACAACGACGATCCTATTCATGGGTCAATGACGGCAGCGGACCACGACACCGGTCCTGTGCTGAGGAATGGATCAGAGGCTGCCTTTGGTCGACGGGATAGTGCCAGCGGCGCGCGGATCCAGCTCGGCCGCCATGCGCAGCGCACGACCAAACGCCTTGAACACGGTCTCGCACTGATGGTGCGCGTTGTCGCCACGCAGATTGTCAATATGCAGTGTCACCAGCGCATGGTTGACGAAACCCTGAAAGAACTCATGCGTCAGGTCGACATCGAACTGGCCGATCATGGCACGCGTGAATGGCACGTGAAACTCGAGGCCAGGCCGTCCAGAAAAATCAATCACTACGCGCGACAGCGCCTCATCAAGGGGGACGTAAGCATGACCGTAACGTCGGATACCTTTTTTATCGCCCATGGCTTTCGCGAGCGCCTGCCCTAGCGTAATACCGACATCCTCCACCGTGTGGTGAGCATCAATGTGCAGATCACCTTTGGCGCTGATATCGAGGTCGATCAGGCCGTGTCGCGCGATCTGATCGAGCATGTGATCGAGAAAGGGAACACCGGTATCGAGTTTTTGCTGGCCGGTGCCATCAAGATTGAGCGCGACCCGAATTTTGGTCTCGCTGGTGTCTCG
>CAZLJL010000041.1:0-10128 GCA_964559785.1 uncultured Bifidobacterium sp. | reverse complement strand
CGGGCAGTGCGGCCCACTCGGTGATGGCATTCATCTTGATGGTGCGCGCCTGTTCGTCCGACAATTTGTCAGCATCGAACTGATCCCATGGAATATCGGTTTCCATGTTCCAGCGGACTTGCTCAAGAGATCGGAAAAGCTCGGGGTACAGCATGCGGGGCGTCCAGCGTTAGCAAGAAATTGCCTCGATTTTATCAACAATGCTTGATAACGATTGTGCAGCACCTCAGATGCCACTACCCCGCACGCGTGATTTTCAATTTGCTACTACAGCGCTTCCAAATTATTCAGCAGGATGCCTGCTTGCTGCCGGATCGCGGCGCGCTCTTGCTCGCTGAGACGGGTGAGGTTTTTTGCCATCAGCGCGGTACGCGGGTTGCTCGCCAGCGAGGTCGCGTGCCGCTCAATGAAATTCCAGTACAGCGTCGTGAACGGGCAAGCGCGCTCGCCCACCCGTTGCGCTGGGTCATAGCGGCAACCGGCGCAATAGTTGCTCTGCCGTTGGATATAGGCACCGCTGGCAACATAGGGCTTGCTGGTAAAGCGCGGGCCACACGCATGTAGGGCCATCCCCGCGGTATTGGGAAGTTCAACCCATTCAATCGCGTCCACATAAATCGCGAGGTACCAATCCTCGACCTGCTGCGGGGATAACTCAGCCAGCAGCGCGAAATTGCCCGTCACCATAAGTCGCTGGATATGATGAGCATAGCCGTAGGCCAAAGTCTGCTGTAAAGAATCACGCACGCACGCCATCTGGGTCTCGCCGGTCCAGAACCATTTGGGCAAATCACGCTGGTGGTTGTAATGATTGGCCTCACGCATGCCGGGCATGTCGAGCCAATACACACCGCGAATAAATTCGCGCCACCCCAAGATTTGTCGAATGAATCCTTCGACTGCCTCGAGTGGCGCGGTGCCCGCATGGTAGGCCTGCTCGGCTGCTGCAATGACTTCGCGCGGATCGAGCAGATGTAAATTCAGCGCCGCCGACAGCAGTGAGTGCCAACCTGCGGGTGTATTGGTCCACATCGCATCTTGGTACTTGCCGAAATTCGGCAGACGTAAGCGAATGAAATTATCCAGCGCTGTCAGCGCCTGTTCACGCGTGACTGGCCAGAAAAAATGAAGGGTAGTCCCCGGATGCTCTGGGAAACGCTGCTCAACATCAGCGATTACCGCCTGCGTAAGTGCATCCGGCCTGAACGCCGCCGGCAGTGGGATCTCACCGGGCCCAGTTTTTTTAGGATAAGCGCTGCGGTTTTCTGTGTCGAAATTCCACTGCCCACCTACCGGTTCGCGGCCTTCCATGAGTACTTGGTGACGCTTGCGCATTTCGCGATAAAAAAACTCGAGCCGCAGTTCTCGTTTGGTTTTGGCCCACGCCGCAAATTCAGTGCGGCTGCACAGAAAATGGGTATCGTCGACCCAATGACAGGCAACTTGGTTGGCTTGGCAGACCTTCGCGACCAGCTCCTGCATTCTGAATTCTCCGGCCTCCAGCAATTTCAGCGCTTTTGGTTGATGCTGTTGCAGCGCTTGTGTGAGAAGGGTGGCAAAGTTGCCATTCGGCTGATCGGTGATGGTCCGATAGTGGAGTGGCCAACCACGCGCTCGCAAGGCTTCCGCAAAATGCCGCATCGCGGAGAGGAACATCACAATGCGGGCTTTATGCGACCAAACTTCGGTCGCTTCACTGTCGGCCTCGATCATCAGGACCGCGTCTTGCGCGGGGTCGAAATCTGCCAGGGCAGGGCTACTCAGGCTTAATTGATCGCCGAGCACGAGAATCAGATGTCGCATGAAGTTTTCTTTTTTAGTGAGTGCGCGCAGCAGAGTACGCCAAGCCGCGGTAGGGCGCGCAGGACCGCGATTTTTCGGCCGTCGGAAAGATTTTTCAAAGCAAGCTAGAATCAATCCATCGAACTTAAATCCATAGGCTCAACAGCGATGAAATCTTCTTTATCTCTCCGCCGCACGCCGCTGCCTTGGACGCTTGTCTTGCTTTCAGCTTTCTTGCCAGGTCTTGCATCTGCTGCCAACTGCCCGGCGCTGTTGAATTACAAATTCAACCGCTTGCAGGATGAGGCGCAACAGGATTTATGCCAGTATGCGGGCAAAGCCGTTGTCGTGGTTAATACTGCCAGCTATTGCGGTTTCACCTCGCAGTATGAAGGCTTGGAAAAGTTGTACGCCAAGTACAAAGACAAGGGTCTAGTAGTACTGGGTTTTCCGTCGAATGATTTTTCGCAGGAACCCGACGACAACAAGAAAATCGCTGACTTCTGCCACAACACCTATGGTGTGAAGTTTCCGATGTTCTCGAAAAGCTCGGTGAAAGGTAAGGATGCGAATCCTTTGTTCTCCGCGATGCAAAAGGCCGGTGCGAAAGAACCGTCCTGGAATTTCAACAAGTATCTGATCGACCGCGATGGCAAATTGGTCGGCAGTTTCGGCAGCATGACACGGCCTGATGAGAAGTCCTTCGTCAGCGCACTCGAAAAAGCGCTCGGACCACAGTAGCGCAAGCTTTTTTGCTGCGACGCCTCCCGGCTTCCGCTGGCGGCACGCCAGGGTGACCTTCCCCCCGATCCTAGTCACTACCTGTCGGGCGTCGCAGTATTTTTATTCTTGATGGTCAGGACTCGATATGAAGATCGCAGTCATTGGTTCCGGTATTTCCGGACTCTCTGCCGCTTGGCAATTGTCGCGTGATGGTCATGAAGTTGCGCTGTACGAAGCCGGCACCTACTTTGGTGGACACACGAACACGGTTGATGTCGATATCGACGGTCAGCAGTTTGGCGTGGATACCGGCTTTTTGGTTTTCAACCACCGCACCTACCCAAATCTGGTCCGTCTGTTTGAGCAGTTGAAGGTTCATACCAGCGCGAGCGATATGTCGTTTGCGGTGAAGATGCCGATACCCTCAGGCGCTGGCATGCGTACCCTGGAGTGGGCAGGTAGCAACCTCGATACGGTGTTCGCGCAACGACGTAATCTGCTGTCGCCGCGCTTTTGGCGCATGCTGCGCGATATCTTGCGCTTCAACCGTCAAACTACCGAGATGGCGCTCACTGACGGCGCCATGGATGAAATTCCGCTCGGTGAATTTTTGGATGCGAATCACTACAGCAGCGAATTTCGTGACTGGTACCTGTTGCCCATGGCCGGGTGTATTTGGTCGTGCCCGACCGAGCAGATGCTGGCATTTCCACTCGCGACCTTCGTGCGCTTCTGCCACAACCACGGATTGATTCAAGTCAGTGACCGGCCGCAGTGGCACACCGTGACGGGTGGTGCGCGCCACTATGTACAAAAAATGCTGGAGGCGATTCCACAAACCTACTTGAATACACCGGTGAGCTCGGTGCGCCGCGTGCCCGTTGGCGCGAGCTATCAGGCGCGTGTGGAATCTGCACGTGGGGTGCAGTTGTATGACCATGTAGTGCTAGCAACCCATAGCGATCAGGCCCTGCGCTTGCTGCAGGACGCCAACGATGCCGAGCGTGATGTGTTGGCGGCGGTGGGTTATCAACCAAACCAGGCGATTTTGCATACCGATGCGTCTTGTTTGCCCGAGCACCGTAAGGCTTGGTCAGCGTGGAATTATGAAAGCACTGGCACAGATACGTCGCGTGTATGCGTGCACTATCTGCTCAATAAACTACAGCCGCTACCGGTCAAAACACCCATCATTGTTTCTCTCAATCCTATTCATGCGCCTGATCCATCAAAGGTGCTGGCCAGTTTTGATTATGCGCACCCAGTCTTCGATGGGCCGGCGGTTGAAGCGCAGCGTCAGCTACGCTCGCTGCAAGGTGAGCGTAATACGTGGTTTGCAGGTGCCTGGACTGGTTACGGCTTTCATGAAGACGGCCTGAAGTCGGGCTTGTCCGTCGCGGCGGCGCTGGCCGCGCAATCCGGCTTGCCGGCAAAACAGGCAGCGTGAGGAATTTCGATTGAACACAGCAAGCACAATGCTCAGTATTGGCTCGGTCCGGCATCAACGGCTGCGACCTGCTGAGAATGTGTTCAGCTACGGCGTATTCACGCTGATGCTGCCGCTACGCACCTTGGGCGATAGCGGTTTGGGTAGCCGGCTGTGCGCTCGCAACCGATTTAATCTGCTCTCGTTTTATGACAACGACCATGGCGACGGCAAAACGCCGCTGCTGCAATGGATAGATACCCTGCTGCGGGACGAAGGCATCGAGGACGCCGACGGCGAGATTTGGCTGCAGACATTTCCGCGCGTGCTAGGCTATGTGTTCAACCCGGTATCATTCTGGTTCTGTCACCGTCGCGATGGCACATTGCGCGCGATTGTGTGCGAAGTGAACAACACGTTTGGCGAGCGCCATTGTTATCTGTTGGACACCGGTGGAACCCTGCGCTGGGGACAGCAACTCTCTGCCAGCAAGGTGTTTCATGTATCGCCGTTCTGCGCTGTCGAGGGTAGCTATCGTTTTCGTTTCATGCGCACGCTGCAAGCGCAAGGTGCGGATCAAGTCGAGCGTGTCGTGGCGCGTATTGAATACCACGATGCCGACGGGCCCTTATTGCTGACCAGTGTGTGCGGTGATCTGCAAACACTCAGCGACTGGCGCGCAGCAAATGCATTTCTGCGTCACCCGCTGATGAGTTTCGGCGTGATTGCCCGTATCCATTGGCAAGCGCTGCGACTGTTCATCAAGCGTGTGCCTTTTTTCAGTAAACCCATACCCCCACAGAAAGCCCTGAGTCGATGAATAAATCTCTGAGCGCGAGCCTTGAGCTGTCGCCGCAAGACACTGCGGCCAACGTCTCCCGTATGAGCATGCCACCGCAAGCGCGGATGTTGCTGCAAATGCTGCGTCGACTGCAACATGGCGCTTTGCGCCTCACCTGCCCCGATGGCAGCGTGCTGCAATTCGGCGAAAGCGGCGAAGGCGAAACGCCGGTCTCGCTGCGCTTGAATAATTGGAACCCCTGCCTGGCGGCGATGAAATCCGGTGATATCGGCTTCGCCGAGAGTTTTATCGCGGGCGACTGGCAGACCGATGATCTGGCGGGATTGCTGCAGCTACTGGTACGCAATCGCAATGCACTCGAAGATGCCATCTACGGCAGCTGGTGGGGTGGCTTGTTATATCGCCTCCGTCACCTCTTCAATCGCAACTCAAAAGCCGGTAGCCGTCGCAATATCCACGCACACTACGACATTGGCAATGCCTTCTATCGTTTGTGGTTGGATCCGTCGATGACCTACTCCAGTGCTTTGTTCAGCGCACCCGACATGAGTTTGCAACAGGCGCAGCAAGCCAAATACGCACGCATTCTGTCGCAGCTGAACGTAACGGAAGGCGCGCGCTTGTTGGAGATTGGTTGTGGTTGGGGCGGCTTTGCCGAACTCGCGGCTCAACATCGCATGCATGTGACCGGACTCACGATCTCAACCGAGCAGCTGGCGTTTGCCGAGCATCGCTTGCAGAAAGCAGGTCTTGCCTCAGGTGCAGACCTGCGCCTGCAAGATTACCGTGATGTATCAGGCGAATTCGATGGTATTGCTTCGATTGAAATGTTTGAGGCAGTAGGCGAGCAATACTGGGATAGCTATTTCAGCACGGTCGCACGCCGACTGAAGCAGGGCGCGCGTGCCTGCATACAAACCATCACGATTGATGACGCACTATTCGATCGCTACCGCAAAGGCAGTGATTTCATCCAGCAGTACATCTTCCCCGGCGGTATGCTGCCTTCGCCCAGCGTATTTCGCGCGCATGCCGAGCGGCATGGCTTGGAGGTAGTCGATGCCTTCGCCTTTGGCTTGGACTATGCACGTACGCTGGCCGAGTGGCACCAATCATTCAACGAGGTATTGCTCGAGGTTCGCGCGCAAGGCTTCGACGAGGGCTTCATACGCACTTGGCAGTTTTATCTCGCGTATTGTGAAGCGGGCTTCCGCGAGCACAATATCGATCTCTATCAGTTCACGCTGCGTAAACGCTAAGGACAATCACTGTGCAATCAGGTATGCGTCGCATCTGTTTGCTGCTCTTGCTGTCGCTGTCGACCATGCTGTCGACTGCGCTGGCCAACTCGGGTGGTCTGAAACAAGCGCTACCCGACGCAACGGTAATTGGTAGCGGTAGCTTCCGTTGGTTTGGACTAAAGCTTTACGACGCCTCGTTGTGGGCGGTGCGCGGTAGCTTCAATCCGGACAACTGGCAGAGCGCATCGTTGGCACTCGAGCTCAACTATGCGCGTTCGCTGGAAGGCCGACGCATCGCTGAAGCCAGCATCGATGAAATGAAAAAACTCGGCATCGGCACCCCGGCGCAGCACAAGGCATGGGATGAAGCGATGAAACAAGTATTCCCGGATGTCGACAAGACTACGCAACTGACCGGACTGTATGTGCCCGGCCAGCCCACCCGATTTTTTCGCAACGGTGCTGCAATTGGTGAAATCGCCGATCCTGCTTTTGGTCCGGCGTTCTTCGCGATCTGGCTACATCCCAAAACCACTGCCCCCAAACTGCGCACTATGCTATTGGGACAGTAATGCAATTTACCCGCGCGCAGTTACTTGCCTACGGCGCCTTCGGTTTTCCGCTGGCGCTAGTCGCCTTGCCGGTATATGTGATGGTGCCGCAGCTCTACGCAGCCCAGCTCGGACTGTCGCTGGCCACGGTAGGTACCTTGTTGCTGGCCGCACGGACTATGGATGCGTTTATTGATCCGCCACTGGGGCGTTGGATGGATGGCGCTCGATCCGGTGGTTATCCAAAGTTCGTTCTACTCTCACTCCCCTTGCTGGCGATCGGCTTTGCGGCACTGATGCTGCCACCTGCTTTATCGCCCGACTGGTTAGTGGTGTGGTTTGGTGCAAGTCTGGTGCTGGTCTACTTGGGCTACTCAATCGCTACCATCGCGCACAACAGCTGGGGCGCGCGCCTGACACAGCAGCGTGGTGAGCGAACACGACTTACCGCACTACGTGAGGGCTGTGCGCTGGCCGGTGTGGTGTTAGCCGCCATACTGCCACCCCTGGTGGGCCGCACCGGTCTGTGCATCAGCTTCGTACTCGCGCTATTGCTCACGGCTTTTTTACTATTACGACAGGCGCCGCGCGCAGTTGCTCTGCCTGAATCCCAACAAGCGGCCCATTGGTTGCTGCCACTCACGCAGTCACGCTTTCGCTGGCTGTTTGCCGTCTATGCGCTGAATGGTATTGCCGCGGCAGTACCAGCGACCCTATTTCTGTTTTTTGTATCCGACCGTCTGTTGTTGCCGGACCAAGCACCCTTGTTTTTGCTGCTGTATTTTCTGTCGGCAGCACTCGCGCTACCCCTATGGACTCGACTGGCGGCGCGCGTCGGTGAATCACGCGCTTGGCTGGCCTCGATGCTGCTCGCCATCCTTGCTTTCTTGTGGACTTCGCAGTTAGGTGCCGGTGCGATGCTGCCATTCGGTGTTATTTGTGTGTTGACCGGCGCAGCACTGGGCGCTGATCTGGCCTTACCGCCCGCGCTACTCGCCGGCGTGATTGGCAGCGCGGGGCACGGTGGCGAACACGAAGGTAGTTACTTTGGCTTGTGGAGCTGGATTACAAAAATGAATCTTGCGCTGGCAGCGGGTATCTCACTACCTTTTCTGGGTTGGCTCGGTTACACCCCAGGCACCACAGAAGCCAGCGCGGTCTCGGCACTGACACTGGCCTATGCGGTGCTGCCCTGCATACTGAAAACTGGTGCGGCCTTGGCGTTGTGGCGCGCGCCTTTAGCGGATGTATAAAAGGAGAAACAAGCATGAAGACATCAAGCTGGCGAGCGGTATTGATTGGCGCACATTTGTTTGCCGCGCTGGTGCTGGGCGGTTGCGGCGCGACACTACAGCCCTCAGATTACGCAGCGGAACAACCCAAGCTGGATTTGAAATCCTATTTCAATGGCACCATTGATGCGTGGGGCATGTTCCAGGACAGGAGCGGCAAAGTCATCAAACGCTTTACCGTGGTGATGGACTGCCAATGGCAAGGCGATACCGGGACCTTGGATGAGCATTTCACATACTCGGACGGTACCAAGCAGCGCCGTGTCTGGACCCTGAAAAAAATCGGTGACAACCGCTACACCGGTACCGCCTCTGATGTAATTGGCGAAGCGAGCGGCGCGACTGGCGGTAATGCCTTCAACTGGCGCTACACACTGGCGCTGCCAGTTGACGGCAAGACTTACCATGTGAGCTTCGATGATTGGATGTTCATGATGGATGACAAGGTGATGCTGAACCGCGCGGTGATGAGCAAATTCGGCTTCCGGCTCGGCGAAGTGACCCTATCGTTTCGCAAGCGTGAGCCGTAAATCAGCTTCTTAATGACCCGCATGGTGCTCATGCGTATTAAGTACATCTCATGAATCCAAAAATTCAGGATTGGCGCGGCGTTCGCGTATGGGTGGTCGGAGCATCGACCGGCATCGGTGCCGCAACCACCCAGCATTTGCTCTCACTCGGCGCACGCGTCGCGCTATCGGCGCGCAATGAAACTGCGTTGAAGCAACTCGCTGCGGGTAGCGACAACGCAATGATCTTGCCGCTGGATGTCACGAATCGCTCGCAGCTGTTGGAAGCACGCGATCAGTTGATGGCTGCCTGGCAAGGCGTTGATCTGGTACTGATGGTCGCCGGGGTTTATCGCGAAATGCGCGCCGATGCGATCGATATTGACGCTGTCGAGCAGATGCTGGATGTGAATCTCCGCGCTGTGTTTCATGTCCTCGACGCGGTGTTGCCGACGATGCTTGCGCAAGGCCGTGGTGGTGTTGGCATCGTGTCGTCAGTCGCTGGGTTTGGTGGACTACCACGCGCACTTGGCTATGGGCCTACCAAAGCAGCGCTGATTAATTTGGCGGAAACCCTTTATCTTGATCTGCACGCAAAGGGCCTAGGTGTCTATTTGATTAACCCTGGCTTTGTCGACACCCCGGCGACAAAACAAAACGACTTCGAGATGCCAGCCCTGATCAGCCCGCAGGAAGCAGCTGTGCAAATTGTGCAGGGCATGGAGCGCGGCGAGTTTCATATTCATTTTCCGCGCCGCTTCACAAACTGGTTACGCTTTGCACAGCTACTGCCCTACCGCGCCTATTTCTGGCTGATTCATAAAGTGACTGGGCTATGAAGCATCAAGCTGATCTTTATCGCGTGATTGATTTTTTTCAGTCGATTAGTGTAGACAGCGTTCGTACACTTTCGCTGATCTATACCGACGATGTCTGGTTCAAAGACCCGTTCAATGAGGTACAGGGTCTGGACCAGGTGAACCATATCTTCACCCATATGTTCGAGCAGGTAGATGCGCCACGCTTCGTCATCACACACAGTGTGCTGCAGGACGACCAAGCCTTCCTGACCTGGGATTTTTTATTCCGGATGAAACGTTTCTCGGTTGAAGAGCAGTGTATTCGCGGGGCGACGCATGTACGCTTTGCCGAAGACGGTCGCGTGGCCTACCACCGTGATTATTGGGATGCGGCTGAAGAGTTGTATGAAAAACTGCCTGTGGTCGGTAGTGTGATGCGCTGGCTAAAAACACGCGCACGCAATTAGGTGACGTCTACTGAGGGCCACTCAATGTGTGGCGTCAGTCACTGGGTTTAAACAGGCCTCATCAACCACACCAGCCTGCGTTACGAATTTCTGCATTACTGCTGCTGGGTGTGTCACTGCCTGCGTTATTTCTGCCTGACTTGTCCGTGCTTAGATCACTGCTACTTGCGTGATCCCTGCTGGCGTTAATCCGACTCAGTCGCTCCTGCGCCTTTCGATGCACTTTGGGATGTACGACTGGACGTCCCTTTGGAAGTCGACTTGGATGCACCCCTCGATGCACTCTTGGCTGTATTTTTTGAGGCAGTTTTTGCCGCGCGCTTGCGTGAGGCGGCGGGCTTAGCCGCTGAGGCTTTTTTGGCAGTGGGTTTTTTTGAGGGCTTTGGCTCGGCAGGCGTAGCTTGCTGCATGGCCTGACCGACGGCATTCGAAAACTGCTCCTGCATCGCATTCCACCAAACCGCCGCATTGGCGAATGGCGCTGCCATCGCAGCCGGATCTGGCGCAGCACCGGATGATGTAGCTTGATCGAAGG
>CAZLJL010000040.1:0-10146 GCA_964559785.1 uncultured Bifidobacterium sp. | reverse complement strand
AAAGGGCGAGCATGTTAGCAGGAAATCCTTTTTCAATCAATTGCTTATATCGCCGATCCGCACGCGCCTGAACGCTTGCGGTCAGGAACACTTTAAGCGTGGCGTCCGGAAAGATCACCGTGCCCATATCGCGACCATCGGCCACCAAGCCCGGCGGCCGCCGGAAACCGTGCTGCAGCTCGACCAGCGCTGCCCGCACCGCCGGTAAGGCCGCGATTTTGGAGGCGGCGTTGCCGATAGCCTCTTGGCGGATAGCGTCTTGGACTGGCTGGCCGGCAAGCAGAATTCGCTCACCCTCGAACGTCACTGGCAGCACCCGGGCCAACGCCGCAATCGCCGGCGCATCCTCCAGCGCAATCTCTGCTTCTAGTGCCGACAGTGCAGTCAGCCGGTACAAAGCGCCGGAATCCAGCAAGGCAAACCCGAGCGCTTCAGCGACGCGACTCGCCACCGTACCCTTGCCAGAGGCGGTCGGGCCATCAATGGTGATGACGGGAATCATGCTTGCTTCAGCCACGCTGTGCGATCCGCGCAAAGGCATCGAAATAGTCCGGGAAGGTTTTAGCGACGCACTGCGGATCATTGATGCGCACATGGGTGCCCTCGCGTAGCGCCCCACTCAACGAGGCCAACGAGAAGCACATCGCCATACGGTGGTCGTCGTAAGTATCAATACTGGCGGGCTGCAACACGATCGGCGGTGTTACCCGCAGATAGTCTTCACCTTCTTCGACCAGTGCGCCGAGCTTGCGCAACTCAGTCGCCATCGCTGCAAGTCGATCGGTTTCTTTCACGCGCCAGCTGGCGATATTGCGCAGTGTGCTGGTGCCATCGGCAAACAGCGCTGCCACGGCGATCGTCATTGCGGCATCGGGGATATGGTTGAAGTCAGCATCAATGGCTTTCAGAACACCGTTCGACTTCGCCTCGATCCAGTTATCGCCGAGCGTGACCTCGGCACCCATTTGCTGCAAGGCTTCGACGAATCTTACGTCGCCTTGAATACTGGATTTCCCTACACCCTCAACACGCACCGGTCCACCGGCGATGGCACCTGCGGCCAAAAAATAAGAGGCCGATGAGGCGTCACCTTCCACATGGATCGAGCTCGGACTCTGGTACATCTGGCCCGCAGGAATCGTGAACGCCGCCCAGCCGTCGCGCGCTACTTCAATGCCAAAGCGTGCCAATAAGTTGAGCGTGATCTCAATATACGGCTTCGAGATCAGCTCGCCGACCACTTCAATCGTCAGTGGCTGCTCGCGCGCGATCAAGGGCGAAGCCATCAGCAATGCAGTCAGGAACTGACTCGACACATTGCCTTTCACCTGCATCCGCGCGGGGCGCAAATGGCCGCGCTGAATATGCAGCGGCGGGAAGCCGGGATTGCCGGTGTAATCAATCCTCGCGCCGGCTGCATTGAGCGCGTCGACCAGATCACCAATCGGCCGCTCATGCATGCGCGCAACGCCATGCACGGTGTAATCGCCGCCGATCGCTGCGAGTGCTGCCGTCAGCGGCCGAATCGCCGTGCCCGCATTACCCATGAACAGATCTGCCGAATGCACCGGTAGCGTGCCGCTCGTTCCAGTGACTGCAAAGTCCTGCGTCTCACCATGCTGCACCCAACGCACACCCAGCTTTTGGAGTGCCATCAGCATCACATGGGTGTCGTCAGACGCAAGCAGCGATTTAATTTCTGTTGTTCCCTCGGCGAGTGCTGCCAACAGCAGGATACGGTTCGAGATGCTTTTCGAACCCGGCAGCTTAATCACTCCTTGTGTGCGTTGCGCTGGCAGTAGGTCGAGATGGTGCGGGTAGTGCTTCATTAGTCGCCACCTTGTTCATAGGCACGCGCCTGTTCAGCGGCCTCGATCGCGGCAATCCACGCCTGTCGCGCCGATTGTGCTCGCGCGTAGACCTGCTCCAGCGCAGCACCATCGGATGCCGCCAGCATGGCGCGTAATGTCGACAACTGTGCCGTATAGGCATCCAGTTCAGCGAGTAATGCGCTTCGGTTCGCCAATGAAATATCGCGCCACATTTCCGGTGACGAGCCTGCGATGCGTGTGAAGTCGCGGAAGCCGCTCGCGGCGTATTGGAACAGCCGATCTGCGTTACTACGCGCAGCGATGTCATTGACCAAGGCATATGCCAGCAAATGCGGCAGATGACTGACTGCCGCGAACACTGCGTCATGCTCGTCAGCGCTCAGGTGGTGAATCAGCGCGCCACACTGCTGCCAGGCGCTAGCCACCATCGCTAGGTGCTCGGGAGAATTTTCGGGCAAAGCGGTCAATACGACCTTCTTGCCGTGATAAAGCGTGGCAATAGCGGCCTCTGGGCCGTTTTGTTCACGCCCTGCAATCGGATGGCCTGGCACGAATTGCGAGATCTTGTCGCCGAGTGCTGCGCGTGCCGCTTGCACTACGTCGCTTTTGGTACTGCCCGCGTCAGTCACAACGGTGCCGGGTTGAAGATGCGGCCTAAGCTCGCGCAGCAAAGTTTCGGTCTGCGCCACCGGCGCTGCGATCAATACCAGATCAGCGCCCACCACCGATGAAGCGTCGCCTATCGCATCGATGATGCCAAGTGCTTGCGCTCGCTTCAATGTCTCAGTACGACGCCCAACCCCGACCACTTGCTTCACCACCCCCGCCTGCTTCAGCGCGAGGGCAAACGAGCCGCCAATCAAACCGACGCCAAAAACAACAAGGCGATTGAAAGACCGGGAGGAGGTTGGCGAAGCGCTTTGCATCGGCGATTACAGTCAACTCGGCATCAGCCGAGAATGTCCTTCAGCGCATTAATGAAAGCCGCATTTTCATTTGGCAGGCCGATAGAAACACGCAACCACTGCGGCAGACCATAGTTGCCCACCGGGCGCACGATGACACCTTTTTTGAGAAGTGCCAGATTCACCCGCGCACCCGCGCCGTCATCATCACCCGCGCGGAACAACACGAAGTTGCCATACGAAGGCACGAACTCAATGCCCATTGATTTGAACGCTGCAGTGAGTTGCTGGTAACCCTCGGTATTGAGTTGCGCGCTTTTCTGCAAATAAGCTTCGTCACTCAGGGCTGCAACCGCAGCCGCTTGCGCCAGTGAGTTCACATTGAAAGGCTGGCGAATACGGTTGAGCAGGTCAGTGAGTCCGGGCTGCGCAATACCGAAACCCACGCGCAGCCCTGCAAGACCATAGGCTTTGGAGAAAGTACGCGACACAATCAGGTTCGGATACTGCCGCACCCAAGAAATCGCGTCGTAACGCAGCTCGGGGGGCAGGTACTCGGTGTAGGCCTCATCCAGCACCACCACCACCGACGGCGGCACCTGCTTTAACAAAGCAGCGATCTGCTCGCCTGCAACGATGGTACCGGTCGGGTTATTGGGATTGGCGACAAACAATAATTTGGTATCTGGTGCAATTGCAGCAGCCATTGCTGCAAGGTCATGCCCAAAATCTTTCGCTGGCACGACAATCGCCCGTGCGCCCACCGCTTGGGTCGCCAGCGGATACACCGCAAACGAATACTGCGAGTACACCACCGACTGCCCTGCTTGCACCAATGCGCGCGCGGCTAGCTCCAGGATATCGTTGCTGCCATTACCCAGCGTAATCCAGTCGGTCGGCACATGGAATTTCTGGGCGATCGCACCCTTCAGGTCGAACCCATTGGAATCTGGATAACGCGCCAATTCGCCGAATGCTTGTTGCATCGCATGCAGCGAAGAATCCGGAATACCGAGGGGGTTCTCGTTCGAAGCCAGTTTGACGATCGCTGCCTCATCAAGGCCGAACTCGCGCGCGACTTCAGCAATTGGCTTACCCCCTTGATAGGGCGCGATAGCGCGAACGTAATCAGGACCGAAGTTCGTCATGACAGAAATATCCAGTAGAGTCAGGCAGCGTGCGGGTAGGAACCGAGCACTTTAAAGAAAGCCGCTTGTGTTTGTAGCTCTGCGAGTGCCTCGGCAACTTTGGCATCATGCGCATGGCCCTCAACATCAACAAAGAAAAAATATTCCCAGCGGCCCGTGCGCGCCGGACGCGATTCGAAACGCGTCATCGACACACCATGTCGCGCCAGTGGCGCGAGTAGCTCATACACCGCACCAGATTTATTCGGTACCGACAGCAGCAGAGAGGTTTGATCGCGACCTGAAGGGCCGGGCTGCAGTGTACCCACCACAAAAAAACGGGTTCGGTTATGCGGATCGTCTTGAATATGTGCATGGGCAATTGCAAGACTATAGCGACGCGCCGCCATGTCGCCAGCAATCGCTGCAACACCTGCTTCTTCGCTCGCCATGCGCGCGGCTTCACCATTCGATGCCACCGCGCGTCGCTCGAGTTGCGGGTAATGCTCATTGAGCCAGGCCTGGCACTGCGCCAGCGCTTGCGAGTGGGCACAGATGTGCGTGATGCCCTCCATGGTGCCCGTGCGAGTCATCAAACTGTGCTGAACTGGCAGTGCCACTTCACCGCTAATACTCAGCGTGGTGCGCATCAACAAATCCAGCGTACGGTTGACCGCGCCTTCGGTCGAATTCTCGACCGGCACCACACCAAATTCTGCGGTGCCCGCTTCCACCGAGCGGAAAATCTCATCAATCGACACACAGGGCAAACCATCGACGGCTTGGCCGAATTGCTGCCACACCGCCTGTTCGCTATAAGTTCCGGCCGGACCCAGATAAGCCACCGTCAGGCGTTTTTCGAGCGCTCGGCAGGCCGACATCACCTCGCGAAAAATCGACTGCAAATCGGATGACAGCAGCGGACCGGTATTGCGCTCAGCAACGCGCGACAGTACCTGCGCCTCTCGCTCCGGACGAAACACCGGCGCGTTGGTCTCGGCTTTGACGTGACCGACCCGCTGCGCAACTTGCGCGCGCTGGTTCAGTAGCGAAATCAGCTGTGCATCAATTGCATCAATCTGATCACGCAGCGGTTTCAGCTTGTCATCGCTCATCTCGCCCTTGTCGCTTGTTATCGTTATGGTGGGCCCGTCTCGGGTATCTCAGCTAGCTGGAGTGTCTTCCGCGCCGCTGTCTTCATCAGCATCCGCCTCGACAATACGCTGCAGCCCAGACAGTGTCTCGCCCTGTTCCACCGCAATCAGTGTCACGCCCTGGGTGGCACGACCCATTTCGCGGATCTCGGACACGCGGGTGCGAATCAATACACCACCCGTCGTGATCATCATGATCTCATCGGTGGCATCGACCAGGGTCGCCGCCACGACTTTGCCATTACGCTCCGAGGTCTGAATTGCAATCATGCCCTTGGTGCCACGACCATGACGTGTGTACTCAGTAATCGGGGTGCGTTTGCCAAAGCCGTTTTCGGTGGCGGTCAACACCGACTGCTGCTCGTTTCTCGCGACGAGCAGTGCAATCACTTGCTGGCCATCTTCCAGATTCATGCCGCGCACACCACGCGCAGTACGACCCATCGGACGCACATCATTTTCATCAAACCTTACCGCTTTGCCTGCATCGGAGAACAGCATGACATCATGCTTGCCATCAGTCAGCGCAGCGCCGATCAGGAAATCGCCATCATCCAGATCGACCGCGATGATGCCCGCTTTACGCGGATTACTGAATTCCGATAGCGCCGTCTTTTTCACCGTGCCGAGTGAGGTCGCCATAAACACATAGCGATCATCCGGGAAGCTGCTGTTCTCTCCGGACAGCGGCAACACCAGGGTGATTTTCTCGCCATCGTGCAGTGGGAACATGTTCACAATTGGCTTGCCACGCGCATTACGTGAACCCTGCGGCACTTCCCACACCTTGAGCCAATACATGCGGCCACGGTTGGAGAAGCACAAAATGTAATCGTGGGTATTTGCAATGAAGAGCTGCTCGATCCAGTCGTCTTCTTTTGTCGCTGCTGCCTGCTTGCCTCGGCCGCCGCGCTTTTGCGAGCGATACTCCGAGAGCGGCTGCGACTTCATATAGCCGGTGTGCGACAGCGTGACCACCATATCCTGTGGCGCAATCAGATCTTCCGTACCCAGGTCTGCCACATTCAGCTCGATGGTCGAACGACGACTGTCTTTATTGCCCTCACCGTACTCGTTCTTCGCCGCGTTCAGCTCATCCGTGATGATGGTCTTCACGCGTTCGGGCCGCGCGAGGATGTCGAGCAAATCGGCGATTTGCGTCATTACTTCTTTGTACTCGTTGACGATCTTGTCTTGCTCAAGACCTGTCAAGCGCTGCAGACGCATCTGCAGAATTTCCTGTGCCTGATCGTCCGACAGCTTGTACATGCCGTCGCCCTGCAAACCATAATGACGGGGTAGATTCTCTGGCCGGAAAGCATCAATGCCACCTGAGGCCGCCATTTCAGTGCGCGACAACATCTCGCGTACTAGCGAGGAATCCCAAGCACGCGCCATCAACTCTGCCTTCGCCACCGGCGGTGTCGGTGCCGCCTTGATGATCGCGATGAACTCGTCGATATTGGCCAGCGCCACAGCCAGACCTTCCAGCACATGCCCACGGTCACGCGCCTTGCGCAGCTCGAATACCGTGCGCCGCGTCACAACCTCACGCCGATGCGAGAGGAAGCATTCAAGCATCTGCTTCAGGTTAAGCAGTCTCGGCTGACCATCGACCAGCGCGACCATGTTCATGCCGAAGGTGTCTTGCAGTTGGGTCTGCTTGTACAAGTTGTTCAGCACCACATCCGGCAACTCACCACGCTTCAATTCAATCACAACGCGCATACCGGACTTGTCGGACTCATCGCGGATATCCGAAATACCGTCGAGCTTCTTGTCGCGTACCAGCTCGGCGATACGTTCCAGTAGTGATTTTTTGTTGACCTGGTACGGCAGCTCATCGACGATGATCGCTGCGCGGCCATCGCGAATATCTTCAAAATGCGTCTTCGCGCGCATCACCACGCGGCCTCGGCCAGTGCGGTAACCATCTCGTACGCCAGACACGCCATAGATGATCCCGGCAGTAGGGAAATCCGGCGCCGGAATCAGCTCGATCAGCTCGTCCAAAGTACACGTCGGCGAGCCCAGTACATGAAGGGCGCCGTTAATTACTTCGGTAATGTTGTGCGGCGGGATATTAGTCGCCATGCCCACCGCAATACCCGACGAACCATTGATCAGCAGGTTCGGGATCCGTGTCGGCAGCACCGATGGCTCTTTTTCTTTGCCATCGTAGTTCGGTACGAAATCGACGGTATCTTTGTCGATATCAGCCAGCAGCTCTTGTGAAATTTTGTCGAGCCGGCATTCGGTATAACGCATCGCCGCAGCGTTATCGCCGTCGATCGAGCCGAAGTTACCTTGTCCATCCACCAGCGTGTAGCGCAGGGAGAAATCCTGCGCCATACGTACCAAGGTGTCATAGATGGCCTGGTCGCCATGTGGGTGATATTTACCCATGACCTCGCCGACAACGCGCGCGCACTTCACGTAGGGCCGATTCCAGACATTATTAGTCTCGTGCATCGCGTACAGCACACGTCGATGTACCGGCTTGAGACCATCACGCACATCCGGCAGCGCCCGACCCACAATAACGCTCATGGCGTAATCGAGGTAGCTCTTGCGCATCTCCTCTTCTAGCGAGATAGGGATGGTTTCTTTAGCAAATTGATCCATGGAATCGGCAAGCGCGGCAGGAGGATTTTCGGGATGACGCGAAGCATCGAAAACACACGAGGCGCGGCGTCAAAAAGCCCTCAAGTTTACCATGCCGCCCCTCAAAAACTGGTACCCCCGGCAAGCATGGAAACCCATAGGCGCGCTAGTAATTCTCAGGTAAAATGATGGTTTATTGGCATGTAATGTCGGTATGTTTCCGGCGGCCCATTCAGAGGCACGGAAGCAGCAAACACTACTCTTCACATTCAGGATCGAACATGAAACATGTATTGCGCGCTGTAGTTACCATCAGTTTGTTCGCTTTGGGAACCACCGCGCTCGCTGCGGGCGCAGACAAAAAGGGGTACTTAGTAGACAGCCAAAACGAGGTGGTTCGTAGCGGTTTTGGCCTGTGCTGGCACACTGGGTTTTGGACACCGGCCGATGCCATCGAAGAATGTGATGGCGCGATCGCCAAACCTGCTGCTGCGCCTGCGCCTTCTACTACCGCACCAGCCCAAGTGAGCGCGCCCGCATCCGACAAAAACATCACGCCGGCAGCCGCTGCCGCGCCAGCCCCGACCGCCGAGAAGGTGACCTACTCGGCCGATGCGTTTTTCGACTTTGATAAAGCCTCGCTAAAGCCTGAAGGCAAAGCAACCCTCCAGACCTTGGTGGCCAAACTTAAAGATACCGACATTGAAGTAATTGTCGCCACCGGCCATACCGACTCGACAGGCCCCGAAGCCTACAACGTGAAGCTCTCGATGCGCCGAGCAAAAGCAGTCAAGGCGTTTCTGGTCTCCAAGGGGATACCCGAGGCACGTGTGTTTGTTGAGGGCAAAGGCGAAGCTCAGCCTACTGCAGATAATCGCACCAAAGATGGTCGCGCCAAGAACCGCCGTGTTGATATTGAAGTGGTTGGCACCAAAAAGTAAATATCAAATGCTGTTGAGCGGCTGCACCTAGCGCTGATCATCAACTACACACACGAGAAAGCCGCTGCACAGTCAGCGGCTTTTTTCTTGCCTTCACTATTTCCGCTATCATCGGGGTATGAATGCCGATCCAGCAGAACTACAAAAATTCAGCGAGCTTGCACATCGCTGGTGGGACCCACAGTCTGAGTTTCGTCCGTTACACGAGATAAATCCGTTACGACTCGAATGGATCAATGCGCGTGCGCCTTTAAATGGTCAGCGAGCGCTTGATGTGGGTTGTGGCGGCGGCATACTCGCCGAGGCTATGGCAAAAAAGGGGGCAAATGTCACTGGCATTGACCTTTCGGAAAAAGCGCTGAAAGTCGCAGATCTTCACAGCTTGGAGTCTGGCGTTACTGTTCGATACGAGTACATAGCCGCGGAAGAGCTGGCCGCGCGTGAGGCTGGGCAGTACGACGTCGTCACCTGTATGGAAATGCTGGAGCATGTACCCGACCCAGCGGCAGTCGTGCAGGCCTGTGCGACCCTAGCAAAACCCGGTGGCCATGTGTTTTTCTCGACAATCAATCGTAATTTGAAGGCCTATCTGTTCGCAGTGATTGGCGCCGAATACATTCTCCGGCTACTACCGAGAGGTACTCATGATTACGCAAAGTTCATCAAACCGGCAGAGTTGTCGCAATTCTGCCGTGGCGCCGGACTGGACGTGGAGGCAATGAAGGGGTTGACTTACAACCCAATCACCAAGATCTACTCGCTCAATCAGGATACCGACGTCAACTACCTGATCGCCTGTCGCAAGCCGCACTGAGCATATGCGAATATCACTCCCTGTACCGCGTGCCGTGCTGTTCGATCTCGATGGCACGCTGGCTGATACCGCGCCCGATCTTGCTAACGCAGTCAATAAAATGCGTCATGATCGTGGACTACCCTTAACCCCATATGAATTGCTCAGACCGATGGCATCGGCGGGCGCACGCGGATTAATCGGGGTAGCGTTTGGCATTCAACCAGGTGACGCCGAGTTCGAAGCCATGCGAACCGAGTTCCTCGCCAATTACGAAGCGCGCATCGCTGATCAAACCGTATTATTTGAGGATATCGTTGCGCTGCTGGAGAAGATTGAGTCGAATGATCAGCGCTGGGGCGTGGTGACCAACAAGCCCCTGCGCTATACCGACGCGCTATTGCCCTTGATCGGGTTAGCACATGCCGCATGCTCGATCTCCGGAGACACCACACCGCACGCCAAACCACATCCCGAGCCTTTGTTCGAAGCGGCACGGCGACTACAACTACCGCCAGAGCACTGCTGGTACGTCGGCGATGATTTACGCGATATACAAGCCGGTAAAGCTGCAGGTATGCCAACCATTGCAGCCGGCTGGGGCTATTGTGGAATGAGCGGACCCGCAAACTGGGATGCTGACTTCATTGCCGGCAGTCCACGAGAAATCATCGAACTACTCTCTGACGCCTGAATTCTTCTGTATTTACCCCATCTGATCGGCTAGAATGAAGCGACTGCTTGGGGGCGACCTGGTTTCGACAGGGGTTGCGAAGCAGCGTAGGGCATG
>CAZLJL010000039.1:0-10249 GCA_964559785.1 uncultured Bifidobacterium sp. | reverse complement strand
TCTGGTCACGCGTGTAGCCAATCACGATATCGCCCAAGCGTTTCTTCAGATCTTGTACCGACGTTGAAAGACAGAAGATCGCCATCACCTCGGACGCCACCACGATGTCGAAACCGTCCTGGCGAACAAAGCCATTCGCAGTACCGCCGATGCCAACAATAATGTCGCGTAGCGCACGATCATTCATGTCGACTACGCGCTTCCAGGTAATGCGGCGCGGATCTATATCGAGCGTGTTGCCGTGATTGATATGGTTGTCGATCATCGCAGCCAGCAGGTTGTTGGCGAGCGCGATGGCAGAGAAATCACCGGTGAAGTGGAGGTTGATATCCTCCATCGGTACGATCTGTGCATGTCCACCGCCAGCGGCACCGCCTTTGACGCCGAATACGGGGCCGAGCGATGGTTCGCGCAAGCAGATGACGGCTTTCTTGCCGATTCTATTCAGTGCATCGCCCAAGCCAACTGTGGTGGTGGTTTTTCCTTCACCAGCAGGTGTCGGACTGATGGCAGTCACCAACACCAATTTGCCATCAGGGCGGCTCTTGAGCGTGTCGAGGTAGGCGAGCGACACCTTGCCTTTGTAGTGGCCGTAGGGCTCGATCGCATCCTCTGGAATTCCGAGTCCGGCGGCGACATCGAGCACTTTGTTCATTTTTGCCTTTTGGGCAATTTCGATATCGCTTTCCATATGTCTCCAATAATGTTTTGTCTTTGGGCCCTAAATTCTAAAGCGAGTTACGGATGCGCGCGCGGTTGTTTTTCGTGAGATCTCCACGCATTAGCGCCGGATGGCCCAAATTCGTTTGACCGGGTCTGATAAACTTCGCATCTATTTGCAGCTTTGCAAACACGTTTTCATAATTACTTTGCTAACAGGATAGTCATGCCAGGTTTGCTACCCCACGTTGATCCCGACGGCTTGCTAGAGTTTTCGGTGGTGTACACCGATCGTTCGCTGAACCACATGTCAAAATCTTTCATGGGGGTGATCAACGACATCTCCAGCATTCTGAAAGAGGTTTACCACGCCAAATCAGCAGTGGTCGTACCCGGTAGCGGCACTTATGGCATGGAAGCAGTTGCGCGCCAATTTGCGACGGGTCGCAAATGCCTCGTGATTCGGAATGGTTGGTTCAGCTATCGCTGGACGCAAATCTTCGAGATGGGTCACATCTCTGATCAGCTTCATGTGATCACTTCATCACCGGAGGTCGAGGGCTTTCAGCAGCAGTACAAGCCACCCGCGATTGATGAAGTGGTTGCGTGGATCAAAGAGCACAAGCCGGCGGTCGTGTTCGCGCCGCATGTAGAGACCTCCGCTGGTCTGATTCTGCCGCCTGAGTACCTGCGCGCCGTGGGCGAAGCAGTGCAAGCGGTGGATGGATTGTTTGTACTCGACTGTATTGCCTCGGGCGCGATGTGGGTCGATATGGCAGCATCAAAAGTGGATGTGGTGATCAGCGCACCGCAGAAGGGTTGGAGCAGTTCGCCATGTTGCGCACTGATCGCGATGTCGGAGCGCGCGCGCGAGCGCATCGAATCTACGACCAGTACGAGTTACTCCTGCGATCTGAAGAAATGGCTGCAGGTGGTCGAGACCTATGAAAAAGGCTCGCATGTTTATCACACCACGATGCCAACGGACTCACTCCGTGTGTTGCGCGACGTAATGCGCGAGACCCAAGCCTTGGGGTTTGATCACCTTAAAGCGCAACAGGTCGAACTGGGTATCCAGGTACGTAAGATGCTGGAAGCGCGAGGTTTTCCAAGCGTTGCGGCGCCCGGCTTTCAAGCGCCTTGTGTGGTGGTGAGCTATACCGAAGATCCGGATATTCAGAACGGCAAAAAATTCATGGCGCTCGGTATGCAAACAGCAGCTGGTGTGCCTTTGCAAGTGGGAGAGCGTCAGGATTTTCGTACCTTCCGGATTGGCTTATTCGGGTTGGAGAAACTCACCCATATTGAGCGCACGGTCGGCCATCTTGCTGCGGCGTTAGATAAGCTCTAATTTCGCACCACGGACTCTCAACTAGCAATAGCCTCTAGCAAAATGCGCTTTCTACACGACGCGTGATCTGGCGAGGCGATACCAACAACGCCAGTGACATTTTGTTAGAGGCTTTAAACGCTGACTTTGAATGGTGAGAAGTTAGTGCCAACGTCGTAGTAGTCTTCGGCTTCTTTTTTCTTCAGCCATGCGACCACGCGGTAGGTGACGGGTGTCATCACCACTTCCCAACCTGTTTTCAGAAAATACTGCGCGATCGCTACTGCGATCACCTGCTCGGTTGGCCAGATGCCATAAAACGCGGTCATGTAAAAAATGCTGGAGTCGATCAGTTCACCTGCCGCAGTTGAGCCTATCGTTCGCATCCACAAGTGGCGACCCGCTGTCATGATCTTCATCTTGGCCATGACATAGGCATTCACTAGGCTGCCGGCCCAGAACGCAATAATCGATGCCAGCACGATGCGCCAGGTGTTGCCGAACACGGTCTCCAATCCCTTTTGGTACCCGTCCATGTAGTCGCCGCCGGCGGGTGGGAGCTGTATGACCACCAGCGACATCATGGCAGCAAACAGCAGCGCGGCGAAACCAGCCCAGACGGCGCGCCGATCGTGCGCATAGCCATAGACCTCGGTCAGAATGTCACCGAACAGGTAGGAGATCGGGAAAAACAAGATACCCGCACCGAAGGTAACTTCACCCAGTATCGGTAGCGTGAGTACCGCCGCTTTGCCGGCGCCTATTAGATTGGAGCACAGTAGCGCGACAACAAAGGCCGCTAACAGCAGGTCGTAGTAGCGGTAGCGGCGTGGTGTGTGCATGTCAGCGCTTGAAGGTGCAACGACCTTTTTCGCTGAACAGTCGTGGGCGGTAGTAGGAGTATTTCTTTTTGTCCGCCATATTCAGCTCTTCTTGAGTCAGGTAGCGGCCTTTATTGGTCACGTACTCGTTGGCCATCAAGAAGTTGCCGCTGTCTAATTCGATCTTGTAGTAGTACTGCTCGATGAAGCGGGAGTCAATGCGGATCTGATCTTCATGGGCGATAAGGACATTGTCTTCCCATTTGTCGACCACGACCGGGACACGCGGGTTGCGCTCGTCAATCTTGCGGAAGATGGTTTTTGATTTCTCGTCAACCGTAAAAACAAATGAGCAGACTGAGGGATCTTCTTTGCAGATCCATCTATTGCCGCGCATCGCGGTAGTGGTGCAGTTGTAGCTTGCCGCGCTCACAGGTAGCGATGTGGTGACTGCGAGTAGCGCACAACACAGCGTGAGGAGGCAAGGCTGGGCGATCTGCATGGCGGATGAAAGAAACCGGTGATCTACTAAAGATCCGCCGAGTATACGGCAGCGGTTTAGGAATGAGCGTAATTCACGCGGTGACTTCAGGCCCTTGGTCCTGATTGGCGGCGGGTTCGACGTTACCGTTCTCGCTTGCGATCAGTTGTCCGTGCAGGGACGCGCCCGGCTCTACATTGATCGACTTGTGCACGATATTGCCGCGCACTTCTGAGCCCTCGAGTAACTCGATGCTCTCGCTGGCGCTGATGTTGCCAAAGACCTTGCCTGCGACGCTGACATTTTGCGCGCGAATATCACCGTGAACTTCGCCCTTAGGCCCGATCACGATCCAGCGCGCATTACCGTCAGGCTGGTCAAGGTTACCTTCAATCTTGCCGTCGATCCGCACGCTTTCCTCAATGCGTACCGTGCCCTCAATACGCGTGGCGACGCCGAACACCGAGCCCATGCCTTGGAGGCCTTTCAGGTGGGAGCCGGCTTTCATTTATGAAAACAAAAAAAGATGTGCATGTGCGCAGACTAACAGCGCACACAGCGGATGGCAACCAAGCCGCGACAAACTCGCTTTGCCGCAGTGGCAGCCCCGGTCGAATCTGTCTGACAGGTCCCAGGCTGCCCTATCCGCCGGGTGCGGCGGTTGCAATTAATCGTTCTGGTTGTCTTTGCAGACATTGCACAGTGTGCCTGCCCCCGAAAGGGACCGTTGGATCGACTAAACATCCTTAGAATGGCAGCACCAGTTCGCCCAGAAGATAGCGATACCAGTAGTCAGGGTCGTTGGTTGCCGTCGGGCCGGCTGCGCGCGTGTAGCCAGCCCGCAAACGTAGCGCGTAGCGCTCGAGTTGGGTTTCGCTGGATAACTCCAGCAGCTGGGTGGGGGTGGCGACCTCGGCCGCGATTTGCTGTGACCCTACGCCCGCAGTCACTGCGGTGCGCCAATCCCCCATACGCTGTCGCCAGCCAACCGCCAGCATGCTTTCCTGGTAGCGCTCCGGGTTGAAGTAGGCGCGCCCGACATCGAGTTTGCTGTTGTCGAACCACCGGTAGCGTAATTGGAGCGTCAGCCCGAGATCTAGCGAGGGCTGCCAGATGATTCGGCCGCGCACATGCCGACGCTGGTTGTCGTCGGAGAAGCCCTGGTAGCCTGCCAGACCAACCAAGGTGACATGAGGGTGAACCGGCACATCCACCGAGGCACCCGCAAAGTTGAAATACAAACCTTGGTTCAGTGCCGTGCGCGTCTCGACGACATCGCGGTTGGCGAATACCTCCACTGCTGACCCACCCGACAAGGTATGTCGGTAGCTGCTATCCAGTGTCACTACTTGGTGGGTCGATTGTTGAAGCCATCCAAGCTCTGTGTTCCAGCCGTCAGTAGTTTTTCGGTTTGTGCGGCGTGCGACCAAGCGTAACTGTTGACCGCTGCGCTGCCAATCGCCTTGGCTGAACTGGTGATCGGTGTAGCGTAGGCCGATACGGTTATCAAGATGCTGGTAGCTTGTAATACCCTCTGCGCTAAGTCGGCGACTACTGAAGCCTTCACTGTCATGAGATTGGAAAACTCCACCGCCCGCTGCCCATGGTTCAGCAAACGCATCAACCGATATCAATCCGCAGAAGACCAGTAATGCAAATGCGTGTGCACTCATTTGGTTCCCCACGACTTGCGTAAATTCAGCAGCTCTGCGACGTAGCCCGCCAGTGACACGGGTTGCATGATCAGGCTATAGAACAGTGAATAGATGAAAAAACCAGAAACATTAAAACGCACGCGTAGCCCAAGACGTTCGAACATACGATGGCCTATTCGGAACATGACATAGTTCATTCCCATCGACATCGGTATTAGCGCAAGCGTAATCGGGCCCACAATCCAGAAGAAACCAAAAAGCGCCAATACAATGCCCGGAATGAACACCAGGGTGAACACCAGATCGAGGAAGGGAAACAGTAGATTCCAATAGACGAAGGCAGTAGCCAGCGAGCGCATCAGCAGTATGTCTGGGTGTTGCTTGAAGGCCTCGATCATGCCGCGTGACCAGCGTCGTCGCTGGCGAGAAAACTGCAAGAGTGTGGTCGGCGCATTGGTGAATAGCAGAGCGTCTTCGCAATAGCCAATACGATAGCCAGCCTTTAGCAGGCTCCATGAAAGAACGATGTCCTCGCCGATGCAATCTGGCCACCCACCAATTTCTCTTAGGGTTTTAGTGTCATAGAGCGAGAAGGCGCCTTGCGCCACCATTGTGCCTTGATAGAGTGATTGAACCCGCTTGATGGCAGCGATGCCATGAAAATAATCCCACTCTTGTGCACGTGTCATCCACGTAGCACGTGAGTTACGCACCATGACGCCGCCAGCAACCGAGCGCGTTGTTGGAGGATCTTGTATGTAGCGCTCAACAATGCTCGACAAGGCATCACGGAACAACCAGGAATCGGCATCGACGGTGATGGTGAGTTCATGCTTAACCTGCGCCAGTGCGATGTTCAGTGCATTGGCCTTGCCGACATTACGTGGCAGGTCGATTAACTGCAGCCATGGGTAATGCGGCAATTGCTGCCTCACTAACGCAGCAGTACTGTCCGCCGAGCCATCGTTCACGACGATCACTTCCAATGGGCCGGCATACTGTTGCCGATCGATACTCTCAAGCGTGCTGAGGATATTGTCTTCCTCGTTATAGGCTGCCACCAAGATGCTGACACCGGGATAACGCAACAGCGCGCTGCGGACGGGACGATTGTCCATCGCCAGACTGGACAGCATGAACGCATTCATGAAGCCGGGAACCAGCGCGATGCCGGCGATGATGGTCCATGCCAGTGTCGGGCCAACAGCATCTGCTAGTGCTTCGGCCCAAGGTTGAGCCAATACAACGCTCAGCAAAAACCAACTAATGCCGACCACCATGGCGATCATGAATTTGACGCGCACCGAAAGGTACGCGCGCCTGCGCGCTCGGTAGCGATCGACCGCCCGCGTTGGTAAAGGTATGACGGAGGCTTCGAACGGGGCCTGCTGCCGTTCGGGAGGGTCACTCTCTTGGTACATGAGCGTTGCCTGATGGAAAAACACAATAATGCGGCATTCAGGCTGAAATTATTACCGTTAGAAAGTATTTAATGACTCCTGGTAGGCTTAATTTGGTTGTCGGTCCGACAACTGGGCGAGGCACGGATTGCTTTTCTCCGCCCCGCTGCGTAGGCTGGCGCGTTTTCAGTCAGGGGCAGGACTATGCGCGCGGTGCGCACTGTCGACATTTTTTGTCAGGTGCTGGATAACTTCGGAGACGCCGGTGTTTGCTGGCGTCTGGCGCGTCTGATGGCGCGCCTTGGCTTACGAGTGACGCTCTGGGTTGACGACCTATCGCGACTGAAGCGGTTGCGCCCAGCAATTGATCTGTCCTCCGAGACGCAGTTGCTCGACGGTTTTTTGCTTCGCCCTTGGTCGGTGGCGGCTGAGCCAGAAGCGGATCTGGTGATTGCTGCCTTCGGCTGTCGGCTTCCCGAGTCCGCGCTACTGAAGATGGCAGCAACGATGCCAGCACCGGTGTGGATCAATCTCGAGTATTTGTCTGCCGAGCACTGGGTCGAGCGCAGTCACGGCTTGCCCTCGCCGCATCCGCGACTGCCGTTGGTAGAGCATTTTTATTTTCCCGGTTTTACGCGTCGTACGGGTGGCTTGCTGCGAGAGCCCGATCTGCTCGAGCAACGTGACGATTTCGATGATGCAGCGCGCGCGCAGTTTCTGTCGCAGCTTGGTGTGACGATTGCACCTGATACGCGCTTGGTATCGCTGTTCTGCTATCCATCGGCACCGATTGAGTCACTCTTTCACACTATGCAGAGTGGTCCGCCGATTCTGTGTCTGGTGCCTGAGGGCGTCACGCCACTCGCCCCCGCGATGGGTAGAACATCGACGCAAGGGGCGCTCACGCTACAAGGTATTCCCTTTCTGGAGCCTGATGACTACGACCGACTACTGTGGAGTTGCGATTTGAATTTCGTGCGCGGTGAAGACAGTGCTTCACGCGCACAGTGGGCCGCGCAGCCGATGGTGTGGCAACTCTACCCACAAGCAGATCGTGCCCACTTGCCCAAGCTGGAGGCATTTTTAGCGCTGTATAGCGAGTCGCTGGATCCGGTCTGCACCGGCGTAGTACGGCAGTTTTCAAAGTGGTGGAATGGTGAACATCAACATGCCCCGGATTGGCTGGGCTTGATGGCGAGCTTGCCAGTATTGAAAGCGCATGCCCGTGTCTGGCAGCAGCAGCTTGGTTCGAGCGGCGAACTCGCGACCGGCTTAATCGAATTTGCGAGGGAAATCGGGTAAAATCCGCCGCTCTTGATATCCGAGCGTTGATTGAGACATCAATAAGCCTTGCTCGGAGAAGAACTATCCTCGAACTCTCTCGTCATTACTATGAAAACCGCACAAGAACTCCGCGTCGGCAATGTCTTCATGCTGAACGGTCAGCCGCAGGTCGTTGTTAAATCCGAGTTTTCGAAATCGGGCCGCAACGCCTCCGTCGTAAAAATGAAAATGAAAAACCTGCTGACCGAAGCAGCGCAGGAGGCGGTTTATCGCTCGGACGAAAAATTTGACATCGTCGTGCTAGATCGTAAAGAGGCCACGTATTCCTACTTCGCCGATCCTCTGTATGTATTCATGGATGGTGAATACAACCAGTACGAGGTTGAAGCTGACAACCTGGGCGAGGCAATCCATTACCTTGAAGATGGTATGGCGTGCGAGGTGGTCTTTTATGACGGTAAAGCGATTTCGGTAGAGTTGCCGACTACCGTTGTGCGCGAGATCACCTACACCGAGCCTGCAGTCAAGGGTGATACTTCGGGCAAGGTACTCAAGCCAGCCAAGATTGCCACCGGCTTCGAAGTCGCGGTGCCGCTGTTTGTCGATCAGGGCGACAAGATCGAGATCGATACGCGTACGGGTGAGTACAAGCGCCGGGTTTGATCTGGCCTGAACCGCTCAACTATAAAAAACCGCAGCTTGGTCTGCGGTTTTTTTATGTTAGGTCATAAATTGCTTCGAGCGAAACTTGCACACAAAGTCGAGTCTTGTTTCACCGGCTGAGCCAGGTCTTACTTCCTGAAAGCTTAGCTGCGAGAGTGGTAGCTCTGGTTCTTCGTGTACTGGTGCTCCGCCCGGCTCAATGGTGGTGAAGTAGGCATTGCCAGTGAAGGCAATCATCCGCTTGCCACAGTCAAAATAATTCAGGTAAGTGGAAGACTGGTAGGCGGTTTGATCGGGGGCGTACTGCGGTGCAGACCATGAGGTGCGTAGCACGGCGCGCAGGTATTGATCGGTGCGGACGATACTGCCCGCATCCACGTACCAGTTAATCACTTGGCCGCGACTTCCGGATTGCGATATCAGTTGCCAATCAGGCGCCTGCGCTGAGGCAGGGAGCGCCAACAACAAAAAGACAATGGTAAAAAGGCGCCTCATGAGGTCTCCATGTCATGCGAACTTCAACATTGATGTTACCGGAATCATTACAAACGTGTCAGCTGGTCCGAAAGTCTAGCCTGACCGAAATGACAAGTCTTTGCTCAGTGCGGTTATTATGTCGGCACAAAACAATGGGCATAAGCCCGCATAACGAGGAGAAGAAATGCAGGACGTGGTCCTCGATGACGCATCGGACGCGTCGAATGAGCCGATTCTCGGACTCTGGGGTCAACGTATTCGTCGCCTGACCGAGGGCTTCGCCATTCTCGGTGGGGTTGGATTTATCGCATTGGTCCTGATGTCGCTGATCTCCATTGTCGGGCGCAAGCTAGCCTCAGCGCCGATTACCGGCGATATAGAAATGATGCAGATGGTCGGCGCAGTAGCCGCTGCAGCGATGCTGCCTTACTGCGAGATGGAGCGTCATCACCTGCGGGTGGATTTCTTCACCACCCGATTGCCGCAACACGCCAAGCACAAGTTGGATGCGGTCTCCCATCTTTTGTTAGCCCTGGTCGCGCTGCTGGTCGCGTGGCGCACCGGCGTTGGCGCACTATCGCTACGCGAGGCCGGCGAGGCCTCGATGATGCTTCTGTGGCCGGTGTGGACAGTTGTCGCTGCACTGGTACCGAGTTTCTTGCTGCTGGCGCTCGCCGGTTTCTATAACGCGGCTGTCTACTGGCGCGCCAGCAGGAGTGCAGCATGAGTGGCATGAGCATTGGTCTTGTCATGTTCACAGTACTACTCGTGCTGCTCGCACTTCGGGTGCACATTGGCATCGCAATGTTCATCATCGGTAGTGCTGGTTTCGTTGTAATGAATGACTACCAGTCGCTACCGTTATTGGCGACCTTGAAGAACATCGCCTACGCTCGCTTCTCCAATTACGACCTTGCCGTGATTCCCTTGTTTATGCTGATGGGACAATTCGCGACGCATGGCGGTCTCTCTCGCGCGCTGTTCAATTGCGTCAATAGTTTTGTCGGCCATTGGCGCGGTGGTGTCGCGATGGCCTCGGTCGGCGCATGCGCGGCATTCGGCGCAATTTGCGGCTCCTCACTGGCAACAGCAGCCACCATGGGGCAGGTTGCACTACCAGAGTTACGTCGTTATAACTACGCTGGCTCACTCGCGACTGGCGCGCTCGCCGCCGGTGGCACGCTCGGCATCATGATTCCACCCTCAGTGCCATTGGTGATTTATGCGGTTCTGACGCAGGAATCCATTGGCAAGCTGTTCATGGCCGCAGTCATTCCCGGACTGATCGCGATGATCGGCTACATGATCGTGATCCGTATCGTCGTCACGCTGAAGCCAGATGCCGGCCCGGCGGGCGAACGCGTCCCGTTGCCGATTGCACTAAAGACGCTGGCCGGTGTGTTACCCATCTTGCTAGTGTTTCTAGTGGTGATCGTGGGCATCTACGGCGGCTGGGCCAACCCCACCGAAGCCGCGTC
>CAZLJL010000038.1:0-10350 GCA_964559785.1 uncultured Bifidobacterium sp. | reverse complement strand
ACGCGCTCACGCTGCAGTCCGAGGGTCGCGTCACCCTGACCAAACATCCGCATGGTTGCTTGTTGCTATTTCCGCGTCCGGTCTGGGAGCAGCACCGTGAGCAGATCGCGAACTGGCCGATGTCGGCGCGTGCCTGGCAGCGGATTTTCTTAGGCAGTGCCTGCGATGTCGACATGGACAGCGCGGGTCGCATCCTGATTTCACCCGAGCTACGCAGTGCAGTCGCCCTGTCGCGCGATGTGATGCTGCTCGGCATGGGCAGCCATTTCGAAATCTGGGATGCAGCGAAATTGGAAGAGAGCGAGGCACAGGCGATTGCCGGCGGTCTTCCCGATGTGTTGAACGATTTTTCCTTTTGACGGCGGCGCATGACGGAGTCATTAGCGTCTGGTGATCAGCACCGGACCGTGCTGCTGCAGGAAGCGGTTGACGCGCTGGCGATCCAGGACGCGCGCCGCGATGGCATTTACATCGATGCGACCTTCGGTCGCGGCGGTCATAGTCGGCTGATTTTGTCGCAGCTGTCAGCGAAGGGTCGCTTGCTGGCGTTCGACAAAGATCCGCAAGCGATTACGGTTGGCCAACAGCTGGCGAGTAGTGATGTGCGGTTTGGTATTACGCACGACAGTTTCGCTTCGATGAACAACGCAGTGCGTGCAGCAGGCATTGAACAAGTCGATGGCGTGCTGATGGATCTGGGTATGTCATCGCCGCAGGTTGACGATGCAGGACGGGGCTTTTCGTTTCGCGCCGATGGTCCGCTGGATATGCGCATGGATACGACGCGCGGCATGCCAGCCTCGGCGTGGCTGGCCACCGCAACGCAGGACAATTTGGAAAGGGTGATTCGCGAGTATGGGGAAGAACGGTTTGCTTTTCAGATTGCGAAGGCGATTGTTGATCGCCGAGCAGTCGGGCCTATTGCCACTACCGGACAGCTTGCCGCGCTCGTGGCTGGCGCCGTCAAGACCCGTGAAAAAGGCAAAGACCCGGCCACCCGGACTTTTCAGGCTGTACGCATTTTCATCAATCAAGAACTGGAAGACCTTGAAACAGGGCTAAAGCAGGCATTCGACCTGCTCGCGCCATTCGGGAGACTGGTGGTGATCAGCTTTCACTCGCTGGAAGATCGCATTGTGAAGCGCTTCCTGGCTGCGCAGGCCAGTGCGCCGCTGCTCGACCGTCGCTTGCCGATTCGAGCCGCTGATTTGCCGCTGCCATCAGCCAAGCTATTGCCGCGAGTGATGCCGTCTGAGGCTGAGGTCGCACACAACGCACGCTCGCGCTCGGCGGTCATGCGTGGGCTAATTCGGTTGCCGCAGGGGGTCACTGCATGAGCAATCGTTCATTGATCACCGTTGTCATCCTGCTGCTGTTGTGCTCCCTATTACTAGTGAACTCACAACACCAGGCGCGCCGACTTTTCATCGAACTTGAGCGTGCACAGCTGCGGCAGCGCAATCTCGAGACCGAATGGGATCAGCTGCAGTACGAGCAATCAACGCTGGCCAAGCATTCCCGAATTGATACGATTGCCCGTGCATCGCTCGGCATGAGTGTGCCGGGCGCTGCCCGCACGCAGTATCTCAGCGTTGGGGTTCGATGATGCGCGCCCCAACTCGAAAAGCAGCTGCACGCGGACTCGCTTTTTCAGCCAGCCCGGTGCTCGCAGTGAAATTGCCCGCTTGGCGATCACGTCTTGCGCTGTTCCTGCTGTTTTCTGCTTTTGTGGCCGTCGCAGTACGCGCTTTTTGGCTGCAAGCCATGTCGACGGATTTTCTGCAACGGCAAGGCGCCTATCGCTATGCACGTACGCTTGAGCTGCCTGCAGTACGCGGCAAAATCACCGATCGTTACGGCGAGGTCATGGCTTCATCCTTGCCGGTAAAAGCCATCTGGGCTATTCCTGAAGATGTAGAAGCCGACAAAGATAAACTGCGCCAGCTAGCGCAGTTGCTTGAAACACCGCTATCCGACATCAACAAGAAGCTCGAATCCGATCGCAGCTTTGTTTATTTAAAGCGCCAGGTAGAAGAAAAAACCGCCGAGCAAATTCTCGCGTTGAATATCAAAGGTATTCACACGCGTAACGAATACAAGCGCTATTACCCATCGGGTCATGTTGCGGCGCATGTGCTCGGCTTCACCAATGTTGAAGATATCGGGCAGGAAGGTATCGAGCGCGCACAGCAAAAATCACTCGGTGGCATCACGGGTAGCCGGCGTGTGATTAAAGATAAGTTGGGTCGTGTCGTTGAAGATATTGGCTACATCCGTGAGCCGCAAGACGGTACTGATCTGGCCCTGTCCATTGACGGCAAGATTCAGTACATCGCGTTTACCGAGTTACAGAAAGCGGTCGATCAGCATCACGCTAAAGCAGGTGCCATCGTTGTTTTGGACGTCAAGACGGGTGAAGTATTGGCGATGGCAAATCTGCCGACCTACAACCCGAATACGCGGCAAGGACTGACCGGTGCGCAATTGCGTAATCGTGTCATGACTGACACCTACGAGCCGGGATCGACGCTCAAGCCCTTCACGGTCGCGCTTGCGCTGGAGCGTGGTTTGGTCACGCCGACCACGATGCTCGATACACCTGCAAAGATTAGTATCGGACCGGCTTCGATTGGTGATTCGCATGGGCATGCGGCCACCATGTCAGTCGCGCAAATCATTCAACAATCATCCAACGTCGGCACGGTTCGCATGGCCATGAAATGTGAGTCGCGCGAGATGTGGGACATGTTCACTTCGGTCGGCTTCGGACAAGTGCCGCGTACCGGATTCCCAGGTGAGGTTGCCGGTCGTCTGCGACCTTACAAGACCTGGCGCCCGATTGAGCAGGCGACCATGAGCTACGGCCACGGTATCTCGGTGTCGCTGGTTCAGGTTGCGCGTGCGTACATGATTTTTGCGCGCAATGGCGAGATGATTCCGCTGTCATTCTTAAAGCTGACGCAACCGCCAGTGCCGCAGCGTGTTATCTCCGATCGTACCGCGCAGCAGATGCGCGTCATGATGGAGAAAGTCGTTGGGCCGGGTGGCACTGCGCCACTGGCTCAGGTACGCGGCTATCGCGTCGCCGGTAAAACCGGAACTGCCCACAAGCTGGAGGGCGGGCGCTACGTCAACAAGTATGTCGCTTCATTCGTTGGCTTCGCGCCCATCTCGGATCCGCGCATCATCATCGCCGTCATGGTTGACGAGCCGACGGTGGGTGGACATTTTGGTGGGCAGGTAGCCGCACCCGTATTCTCCAATGTCGCCGCGAGCGCTTTGCGTGCAATGAATGTGCCGCCCGATGCAAGCATCGAGAACGTGATCATGCCAATGCAGATGATCCCGGAGAGCATGTGATGATGACCGCTACCAGTCCTCGCGAGCTGCTTGATTGGTTGCAGGCTACTGCGCCCTCAGCACAGCTGACGCTGGACTCGCGGCGTGTTTCGCCGGGCGATGTTTTCTTTGCGTGCCGTCATGAGAGCGGCGATAGCCGTAACTATATTGCGCAGGCGATCGAGGCGGGTGCAAGCGCAGTCGTGCTGGACGATGCAGATGGCTTTATTTGGCGCGATGAGTGGTCAGTGCCATATCAAGTCATCACCAATCTTGCGCAGCAGATTGGTCGTATCGCCCATGACTGGTACGGTCAACCGGATACAGAGATGTTCAGTGTTGCGGTGACGGGCACCAATGGTAAAACCTCGTGTACTCAATGGCTCGGTCAAGCGCTGTCGCGGCATGGACTGCCTACGGCGGTGATTGGTACCCTGGGCATCGGCCTCTACCGCAACGGCAATAGCGGACCGTTTACTGAAACCGGTTACACCACACCGGATCCGCTGCAACTTTATCGTCAACTAGCTGAGCGCAAGTCACAGGGTGCTGCGGCGATCGCGATTGAAGCATCATCGATCGGGCTTGCGCAGCATCGTATTGATGAACTGCATATTGACTGTGCAGTGCTGACTAACTTCACTCGTGATCACCTGGATTTTCACGGCACCATGCAGGCCTATGAGCAGGCTAAGGCGCGCCTGTTCGAGTGGCAGGGTTTGAAGCATGCAGTGATCAACCTCGATGACCCGTTGGGCGCGCGTCTGATTTCACACTTACGCACAACAAATTCGGCGACGCACCTACTTGGCTACTCGGTCGAAGGTGTATCCATTGAGGGTATTGAATCACTAAGCGCGACTGATATTCGAACGACTCAGCATGGGAGCAGTTTCCAGCTGCGCGCGCCGCAGGGCAGTGGCATGGTGCGTACCCACTTGATTGGCCGCTTCAATGTCAGTAACGCCCTGGCGATCGCTGCTGTTTTGATCGTGCGAGGTGTTTCATTCGCCCAGGTAGTCAGCTTGCTGGAATCCTTGCAGGCTGTGCCGGGCCGGATGCAGCAGTTGGGTGGTGTTGATGCGCCATTGGTCGTGATCGACTATGCACACACGCCGGATGCCTTGCAAAAAGTACTCGACACTTTACGGCCAGTCGCTGAGGCTCGACAGGGTCAGCTGTGGTGTGTGTTTGGTTGTGGTGGTGACCGTGATCCTGGTAAGCGTCCGCAAATGGGGCTTGCCGCAGACCGCGCGGATCACATCATGGTCACGAGTGACAATCCGCGCAACGAGGATCCGGCACACATCATTGGCCAGATTGTGGATGGCGTACCGCAGAGCGATCGCCAAAAACTCCAGATTATTGAAGACCGCGCAACGGCAATCTTGTCGGCGATCCGTCACGCCGGCAAGCATGACGTGATTCTGCTGGCCGGCAAGGGGCATGAGGAGTACCAAGAAGTCAAAGGTCGTCGCCTGGCATTTCGCGATGCAGACCATGCCGCGCTCGCCTTGGCAAGCTGCGCAACTCGCCACGGGGGGCATTGATGCATGCGTCCCTGAATGACTTGCTGATCGCCTTGCCTGATGCAAAGCTCAATGCGCCTGCGAATTTCAGGGGTGTCACGACCAATAGCAAGACAGTGGAGCCCGGTAATCTGTTTGTAGCGCTGCGTGGTGAGCGCTTCGACGCGCATGACTTTCTTGCTGATGTGGTCACACGCGGCGCAGCCGCCGTTGTCGTAGAGCGCTTGCCTGCTGGCTTGGCCATTCCAGCGCTGATCGTGCCTGATACGCGTCACGCCCTTGGTCAAATCGCCCACTGGTGGCGTAAACAGTTCAGCATTCCAGTGATCGGTGTCACCGGCAGTAATGGCAAGACCACGGTCAAGGAGATGATTGCCTCGATATTGAGTACCGCATTCGGCGCACAGAACTATTTGGCAACGCGCGGTAATCTGAACAACGAGATCGGCGTACCACTGACGCTATTCAATCTCGACACACAGCACCAAGCAGCCGTCGTTGAGATGGGTATGAATCATCCCGGTGAAATCGCGCGCCTGACCGAGATTGCGCAGCCGACGGTTGGGCTGGTGAATAACGCACAGCGAGAGCATCAGGAATTCATGGCCAGTGTCGCCGCTGTCGCTGAAGAAAACGGTGCGGTGATTCAAGGACTCCATGACAACGGCTGCGCGGTGTTTCCAGCTGACGATGAGTTTGCACCGTTATGGACCGCCTACGCGGGCTCACGCAACTTGCTCAGTTTTGCACTCGACAAGCAGGCAGCGGTGACAGCGCAGTGGACCCCGATTGATTTTGGTAGTCAGGTAGAGATCAATGCCCGTGGTGAGCGTGTCAGCGTAGTTTTGTCTGCGGCGGGTGAGCATAACGTACGCAATGCACTGGCTGCCTGCGCGGCCACGCTTGCGATTGGTATCGACTTGCAGAGCATTGCGCGTGGGCTAACGGCGTTCACGCCAGTCGCGGGCCGTCTCCAGAAAAAACAGGCAACCAATGGTGCCATCGTGATTGATGACACATACAACGCCAACCCGGATTCGGTGCGTGCTGCCATTGACGTACTTGCTAACGCGCCGTCGCCACGTACGCTAGTGCTGGGTGATATGGGTGAAGTGGGTAGCGAAGGTATCGCGTTTCATGAAGAGATTGGTGAGTACGCGCGCACGCGTCACATCGATCAACTTTTCACCGTCGGCGAACTCGCCCGACACGCTAGCCGCGCATTCGGCCGACCAGCGCGACATTTCGAGACTATGGAAACACTCAATGAAGAAGTCGCCAGCGTTCCACCGGGCGCAAGCGTGCTGGTCAAGGGGTCGCGTTTTATGCAAATGGAACGTGTTGTGCAGCGACTGACTGGCGCGGCCGTGGGAGGGCATTGAGATGTTGCTATGGCTCGCACAGCATTTCCAGGATCAGCTCGGCGCACTGCGTGTGTTTAACTTCATCACCTTCCGCGCAGTGTTCGCAACGCTGACGGCCTTGCTGATTGGTTTGTTCGCCGGCCCAGCAGTGATCCGTAAACTCACCGAGTTAAAAGTCGGACAAGCGGTGCGTACCGATGGGCCGCAGACGCATTTGGTGAAATCGGGCACGCCCACAATGGGCGGTGCGCTGATTCTGATTGGGATCGCGATCGCCGTTCTGTTATGGGGTGACTGGGGTAACCGTTTTTTATGGCCAGTCTTGATTGTGACACTCGGCTTTGGTGTGATTGGTTGGGTCGATGACTACCGAAAAGTGGTTCATCGCGATCCTAACGGGATGCGCTCACGCGAAAAGTTTTTTTGGCAATCACTAATCGGTTTGGCAGCTTCGGTTTATCTCGCGTTCTCGGTATCCGGAACCACAAACGATAAAGTATGGGAGCTATTCTCGGCATGGATACAGTCTGGCTTCTTGCTGGATCTGCCGCAGAAGGCCGACTTGATTGTGCCCTTCTTCAAAACGATTAGCTATCCGCTCGGCGTATGGGGCTTCATCGCACTCACTTATTGCGTGATTGTGGGTACCAGCAATGCGGTCAATCTGACTGATGGTCTGGATGGTTTGGCGATCATGCCCACCGTGATGGTGGGTTCTGCACTCGGGCTTTTCGCCTACCTCACCGGCAGTGCAACCTATTCCAAGTATCTGTTGATTCCGCATATCACCGGTGCTGGCGAGTTACTGATTTTCTGTGGTGCGATGGCCGGTGCTGGTTTGGCCTTTTTATGGTTCAACGCGTATCCCGCCCAAGTCTTCATGGGTGATGTCGGCGCGCTCGCACTGGGCGGTGCGCTCGGTACGATCGCCGTCATTGTGCGTCAAGAGATTGTGCTGTTCATCATGGGCGGTGTATTCGTGGTTGAAACACTGTCGGTGATGCTGCAGGTCGCTTATTTCAAGTACACCAAGATGCGTACTGGAGTCGGTAAGCGGGTACTGCTGATGGCGCCTCTACATCATCACTATGAACAAAAGGGCTGGAAAGAGACACAAGTCGTGGTGCGTTTTTGGATTATCACCATGATGCTGGTACTGGTCGGGTTATCGACCTTGAAGTTGAGATAAGTCGTATTCGGTAAATAAACAGAGATAACAAGCGATGCACTACGCAGGCAAACAGGTATTGGTACTCGGACTGGGCGAATCCGGTCTGGCAATAGCGCGCTGGCTCGCCCATTGCGATGCGCGCGTACGTGTTGCCGATACTCGTGAGTCACCCGAGCGTTTACCTGCGTTGCGCGATGCGGTGCCTCAAGCCGACTTTATCGGCGGTGAATTCAGCCCTGCGCTGCTCGATGGTATCGAGCTGGTGGTGCTTAGCCCGGGTCTTGCGCCCCACCGCGAGCTCGCAACAATTTTGCCTGCTGCACAAGAAAAAAACTTACCGGTCTGGGGTGAGATCGAGTTGTTTGCGCAAGCGCTGGAAGCATTGAAGCAGTCGCGCGGCTATATCCCAAAGGTGTTAGCGATTACCGGCACTAATGGCAAGACCACAGTCACGCGCTTAACGGGTCAGTTATGCGAAGCTGCCGGTCTGAGTGTGAAGGTCGCCGGCAACATCAGCCCTACAACGCTGGATGTGCTTCGTGAGGCCTTGGTCGCTGATCAGCTGCCACAGTGCTGGGTACTGGAGCTGTCCAGCTTCCAATTGTTCAGCACCTATTCGCTGAATGCGGATGCGGCTGTCGTACTCAATCTTAGTCAGGACCATCTCGACTGGCATGAGGATATGGCTGCCTATGCCGCTGCCAAGGCCCGGATTTTCGGTCCAGATACCCTGCGTATCTTGAATCGTGATGATGCACTGGTGATGGCGATGAGTAAGCCGTTATCCATGGAGGTCAGCTTTGGTACCGATGCGCCCCGTGCACCCGACTGTCTTGGTTTATCGGATGAGGGTGGCATGCAATGGCTGACGCTGGCGATTGCGAATGACGACGGTGAAAAGAAAAAACGTGGCAAGCCGCAACCTGACGTCGAGCTTTACATCAATCGATTAATGCCGACGGATGCATTGAAGATTCGCGGTCAGCATAACGCGACCAATGTGCTTGCTGCGCTGGCATTGTGTCGTGCGATTGATCTGCCACTGGCGCCGATACTGCACGCAGCACGGCAGTATGCCGGTGAGCCTCATCGGGTCGAGCTGGTCGCCCATGTGGCGGGCGTCGAGTACATCGATGACAGTAAAGGTACTAACGTGGGTGCCACCGTGGCAGCACTCCAGGGCTTGGGTGCCGGTCATGCAGCCCGCTTGATACTGATCGCCGGTGGTGATGGTAAAGGGCAGGATTTTTCACCTTTGGCAGCTGCTATTGCGCGTCATGTGAAAACAGTCGTGTTGATTGGTCGCGACGCACCGCAGATTGCCGCAGCGATTGCATCGACGCAGGTGCCAGTGATTCACTGCGACACCCTGCCGGAAGCAGTCAGCGCTGCAGCGGAACAGGCGAGTGAGGGTGATCAGGTGCTGCTATCACCCGCCTGTGCCAGTTTCGACATGTTCAGCAGCTACGCGCAGCGGGCGCAAGTGTTTATCGATGCGGTACGTGAGTTAGGTCTGGCGCGCGGCGAGGTGATCGCATGAGGATGACGATGCCTGGCTTCCTCGCAGCGGATGCATCGACTGAGGATAGGATCGGTCAGCGCTCGAGCATGCTCGAGTATGACCAGGCGATGGTGTGGGTCACGACCTTGCTGCTGCTGCTCGGTCTGGTGATGGTGTACTCGGCGTCGGTCAGTTTGCCGGATTCACCAAAGTATGCGGGCTACAAGAATCATCATTTTCTGGCGCGGCAGGCAGCGTTCATTGCTATCGGCTTGATTTTTGGCTTGTTGGCATTCCGTGTTCGCGTCGAGCAATGGGAGCGCTGGACGCCTTGGTTATTTCTGGGCGCAATCGGGCTGTTGATCTTGGTTCAGTTGCCGGGAATCGGTAAAGGGGTCAATGGTGCGAAGCGCTGGATCGGTTTGGGTAGTTTTAGTATGCAGCCCTCCGAGGTGATGAAGCTGATGATGGTGTTTTATGCCGCCGACTTCACCGTACGCAAGCAGCAGTACATGCACAGTTTGTCAAAAGGCTTTTTCCCGATGGCACTCGCTGTTGGATGCTGCGGCGGTTTACTCATGCTGCAGCCAGATCTGGGTGCTTTCGGTGTGATCGTCTGTATTGCGATGGGCGTTCTGTTTCTGGGTGGTTTCAACATCATCTGGTTTGCCGGCATGATCGGCGTTCTGAGCGCGGTGTTTGGTGCGATTGTGCTGATCTCGCCTTGGCGCTACGAGCGTATGGTGGCTTACCTGAATCCTTGGGATCCGACCAATGCACTCGGCAAGGCGTTCCAGTTAACCCATTCATTGATTGCATTCGGTCGCGGTGAGTTATTTGGTGTTGGTTTGGGTGGCAGTGTCGAGAAACTGCATTACCTACCCGAGGCACACACCGACTTTTTACTCGCTGTCATCGGTGAAGAACTGGGTCTCGCGGGCGTATTGATGGTTACCGCTGCGTTCTATTGGATTGTTCGACGCGCATTTGATATCGGCCGCCAAGCCATCGCTACTGAAAAATTCTTCGCAGGTCTTGTTGCTAAGGGTATCGGTATCTGGCTGGGCGTACAGGTCTTCATCAACATGGGCGTTAATCTTGGCTTGCTGCCTACCAAAGGCCTCACCTTGCCGCTCATGTCCTACGGTGGATCGGGCATCGTGATTAACTGCATTGGACTCGCAGTACTGCTGAGGATAGATTATGAAAACCGCGTCATGATGCGCGGAGGTCGTGTATGAGTACACGAGCCATTGCAACTCGACAGCTGACGCGGTTTCGGTGCAGGCTAACTTCGCGCAGCGAAGTTAAGTGCGCGGATGCGCACGGCCGGAACCAAAATCTTCCACTAATAAGAACCGCAATTGCGCACGGCCGGAACCAAAACATAGCGATGATGCGCGGAGGTCGTGTATGAAGCACCTCCTCATCATGGCTGCGGGCACC
>CAZLJL010000037.1:0-10381 GCA_964559785.1 uncultured Bifidobacterium sp. | reverse complement strand
AAGACGATACTGCGTGTGATTACTGGCGCTATTGTGCGTTAGATGGATTTGTTTGTACCTGCTGTGGTGGCACCGTGTCATCGTGCCCGCCGGGTACAGAGGTTTCCAAGGTCACTTGGGTCGGTACGTGCCGAAATCCTGCTAACGGTCGTGATTATTTAATCAGCTATAACGACTGTTGCGGCGCCACCATGTGTGGTCAATGTTTCTGCAACCGAAACGAGCGCGAACGCCCGGCGTATCGAATGGGCGTCCATAACGATATCAACTGGTGCATGTCGAATACCAGCAATACCTATCATTGCACCGTTGCAGCGATCGTCGGCGTTGGCGACCCGAAAGGCTAGCCTGGTCAGGCTGTATTCTTGATGTTCACCATGATGTTGATGGTTTGGTGGTAGAACTATTTTGGCTTAGGCGGCGTAGTTCAGGGCACGAGATGAGATCGATCTTGCTGTGGCTCTTCATGATGCTGAGTTGCTCGGTCGCACATGCTGCTCAGAGCGTGGGCTCACCGCGCTTGAATTATGTGTTGCACTGCGCGGGCTGTCATGCCATGGATGGCAGTGGCAATAGCGCGCCCGGTATCCCGAACTTGCGTGGGTCTATCGGCCATTTTCTTAAGGTGGAGGGTGGTCGAGAGTATCTGGCGCAAGTTCCGGGCGCTTCACAGTCACCACTTTCCGACCAAGAAACTGCCGATCTGCTGAACTGGATGCTAAAAGAGTTCAGTGGAAAGGAGTTGCCCGAGTATCCAAAGGCTTACTCGGCAGATGAGGTCAAGCAGCTGAGACGTCGCCCACCGCCTGACGTCCCAAAGCGCCGCACTGAAGTTACTGATAGACTGCTTCGTGAATTTGGGCTTGACCTGCGCTCATACCCTTGAAGCAAACTCCCTCTTGGTTTTCTGTCAGCTGATATGCCAGCTGATGCGGTGCCTCTTGGTGGCCAATTTTTCAGCTCGGTGAATCTATTCTCTCGTCGCTTCTGCCAGTTCATCCTTGCGGCCATGCTAGCTTTGCTTGGCGGCTGCAGCATGGTGAAGCTTGGCTACGATCAAGCTGATCTGGTCGCCCGCTGGTGGCTTGACCGCCAACTGGATCTTGATAGCAGCCAAACTCGTTGGCTGAAGCAGGAACTTCAAGGCTTGCATGCCTGGCACCGGCAGACCCAGCTGTCTGCTTATGCTGACCTCGTCGAGGTGGTGGCGCGGCAGAGCCTGAGTGATGTCACGCCCGACCAGACTTGCGAGAACATCGATGTGGCGGCCGAGCATCTGGATACAGTGCTGAAGCAGGCCGTTCCGCTATTCGCAGGTTTGGCACGCCAGCTCCAACCTGCCCAGCTCCAGCACTTGAAGCGTCGCTTTGCAGAAGAAGACCGCGAATGGCGCGAGAAATGGCTTGAGGGTTCCGATGAAAAACGGATTCGGCGCCGTGTCGATGATTGGGAAGAGCGTGCCGAGACTTACTATGGGCGGCTAAATCGCGGGCAGCGTGACTTCATTCTGCATGCGGTCCAAAACTCGTCCTGGCAGCCAACGCTCAGTTGGGAACGTCGCCTGAGTAGGCAACAACAAATCCTTCTGACGCTGGAAAAAATCCAGTCGCAAAAATTGTCACAATCCTCAGCAGAGGCGGAAATCCTTAATCTGATTGAGCGCACGATGCATCCGAGCGATACACGATTCTCCTCCATGCAGCAGCGCCTGCAAACGGAAGCGTGCACGAATCTGGCTGGGCTACATCAACTGACCAGTACCGAGCAGCGCGCTAAAGCCCATAAAAAGCTGATGAGCTATGAGCGCGACTTCAGACAACTGCTAACGAAGCGATAGATATTCTTCGCTCAGTTGCATAGACCAAAAAACCTCGAATCAAATGCAACCCCTGTCCCACACCTTTTCAAACAATGATGTTGTGCGATTCGGGAAAATGTATGTCTACTGACTCGCTTGATGCTGACAAATTGGCTACGTGGATCGGCCGCTCTGAGACATCGACCGATCAAATCGATATGGGCAGAGCTGTCGCCATGGCAGCCACCTTGGATCGAAAGTGGACACCAACGCTTGGCGATGAGTTGCCGCCGTTATGGCACTGGATCTATTTCTGGTCAGCGAGCCCGGCCTCTATGTTGGGTGCGGATGGTCATGCGCAGCGTGGGGGCTTCTTGCCGCCGGTGACTTTGCCGCGTCGGCTGTGGGCCGGGAGTCGTTTGCAGTTTTTGGCACCATTGCCGGTGGGCGTTCAGGCTGAGCGAATTTCGCGAATTAAGGCAGTGGAGGTCAAACAGGGTAAATCGGGCGCACTCGTATTTGTCACCGTCGCGCATGAGATTTCTGTACAAGGTGCTGTAGTGATTCAGGAAGAGCACGATATTGTGTATCGTGAAGCCTTGCAGCCAGGCGCCTCAGCGCTTGCCGCAAAATTAGCACCGACCGATGCACACTGGTCAAGACAGATTATCCCCGATCCAGTGCAGTTGTTTCGCTATTCAGCGCTAACCTTCAACGGCTATCGTGTTCACTATGATCGTCGCTACGCAACCGAAGTTGAGGCCTATCCAGGGTTGATCGTACATGCCCCACTGATTGCAAGCTTACTTACCGATTTGATTCATCGCGAATTACCCGATCGAACGATTGCAGAATTTTCATTCAGGGCTATTTCACCCTTGTTCGATACGGAGCCTTTTTCAGTCCATGGTCGTCTGGCGCAAGAGCATCATCGCGTAGTGTTATGGGCTTCAAATAAGCATGGCGAATTAGCTATGCAGGCAGAGGCTAGGCTGCGTTGACGATATCAACCGATCGCAGAAAAGGTCGTCAAAGCTGGCCCTGTTGAACACGGCTGGCTAATAGGTCATGAGATTCCTTACGCTCGCTGTAGCGATCCACCAGGTAGGGTGAAATATCCCGGGTAAGCAATGTGAATTTCGTGAGTTCTTCCATGACATCAACCACGCGGTCGTAGTAGGGCGATGGTTTCATTCTGCCGGCCTCATCGAATTGTTCGTAGGCCTTTGCAACCGATGATTGATTAGGGATGGTGATCATTCGCATCCAACGACCCAGTACCCTCATCTGGTTGACCGCATTAAATGACTGAGAGCCACCGCAGACTTGCATGACCGCCAGTGTTTTACCCTGTGTTGGCCGAATGGCGCCGAGCGCCAAGGGTACCCAATCAATCTGTGCCTTCATGATTCCGGTCATTGCACCGTGTCGTTCAGGCGATGACCACACCATGCCTTCGGCCCACGCACACAGCTCGCGTAGCTCGGCAACTTTTTCATGCGTTTCTGGCGCATCGTCGGGCAGAGGTAAGCCGCTAGGGTTGAAAAATTTCGTTTCTGCGCCCATTTCTTGCAGAATTCTTGCTGCTTCTTCAGCTAATAATCGACTGAAAGAGCGCTGCCGTAATGAGCCGTATAGCAGAAGAATTTTCGGTGGATGTGTCGATCGCGTTTTCGGAAACAACGCCTGCTCATTTACCGTGTCAAAACAAGCGGCTTCAATATTAGGTAAATCATTCATCCGAATGCCTTGGTAACAATTCTGGGGGACTAAAGGTTTTTAATATGCTAATTTCCACACATCGTGCCGTCGTGACCTACAAGGTTTTTGCCGGCCACCGAATTTTTCGGTCACCATCGGCGCTCCTCGTATCATAGTCGAGTCAAATACCGCACACTGATTACCATGAACCTACGTCAGCCACTGTCGAATGAAGAGGTAGAAGAGCTGGATCGCATATTGATGGATCAACCTGGCGATTTGGATGCTATGAACGTGAGCATGCTGGACGGCTTTTTGACCGCGGTAGTCTCTGGCCCTAATTCGATCATGCCAAGCATCTGGATGCCTTGGGTCTGGGATGTTGAAAAAGGTGTTTCTCGGCCGGCGTTCCACTCCGACCATGCTGCGCAGCGATTCTATGAGCTGGTGTTTCGGCACATGAATAGTATCTCCGCAGAGCTACTAGAGTCCCCCGAGGATTTTGAGCCACTGCTGCTGGAAAATCCCAACGACGGCGATCCGATTCCCTTGTTAGATGACTGGTGCATGGGATTCATGAAAGGCCTCATCCTCGATATCGAGGGTTGGACACCCCTTACATCACTTCATACCGACTGGTTTACCGTGCTCAGGTTGTATGGCACCGAGGATGGCTGGGAAATCCTGACGGAAGTTTCACACGATCTTGATCAGCATCTGGAATATGCGGATCAGTTGCCGCACGATATTCGCAAGATTCATCGATACTGGCTGGAGCGCCGTGGAAAGGACGTCACGCCAGACAAGCGGGCTAGCACTATGGGGTCAAGCCCTTGGGTGCTGGATGACGTACCGGGAGAGAATGATGCGTGTCCCTGCGGCTCTGGGGAAAAGTTCAGGCAATGCCATGGCTCGCCGGGGCGGTTACACTAGTGGCACACACGGAGTGCAAGATTGCCGATTTAAAGATAACTCATGGCTAAGCATCCTAAGTCGATATTCGTTCTGCTATTGGCGATGTGCGTCTTGCTGACCGCAACGGTGGGTGCTGTCGCGCCCCTATGCTCGGCGGTAGGGCAGTCGCAGCATGTCGATGACTGTCATGCCGTGATGGCAGAGGAGTGTCATGGTACGGAGTGCGCTGCCCATTCGCTCCCGAGCACAATCGCGCACGCTTGCTGCCTGAATTTGGCGGCGGTGTTGCCATCGTTGGGCTCATTGGCTGCGCCTGAACAGCATACCCAAGCGATCCCATTCTTCACGTCATTAACGCCTCAATCTCGCGCAGAGCGGCTATTCCGGCCGCCACGTACACTCTCCTGATCAGGTTTATCTTTTTGCGCTTGTGCCATTGGCATAAGTGCCAGTCCTTTTTCGGAGATTTACGATGAATATGACGCACTACATGGAGCTACTGGCTTCCAACCAGCCTTGGAACCTCTTGATATTTATGGCGCTGCCGGTCGTACTTGCAGAAACGGTCGCCATTACTGAGCTGTACATCCTCTACACACGAAAATTCGATACCTGGGTTCGTCAGGTGAACCGAATCGCAGGTATTCTGGTGGGGCTTACCTTCGTTGGGATCATTGTTTATTTGATGTTCAACGCGGTCATCCCGATTACCAAGGCGGGTGAATGGCGGACGATCATCGACGTGGTTGCAGTGGCGACTTACCTGATCGGTGGTATTCCCATGATACTGATTGCATTGCAAGATCTGGGCTTGATTCATAAATCCGAGAGTGAAGAGCGACGCCTCGCTCGTCACGCCACCTATGTCGCGATTTTTCTGGTGTTTGCCCACATTGCTATGGTGGTGGGGATGATGGACCCGGGCTTGTTAGGCTATGTCAATCCAGCGGCGGCTGAGGACATCCATATGCATCATCAGCCATCTGGTATCGGTCATAGTGAGCATTAAGCGAGACTGACCCTAAGGCGCGCCTGTCATGCAAATCCAACTCCCGCAACATTTCAAGGCTTTGGTCATTGGGACTGGCGGCGCCCTAGGTCATGCATTTGCGCGTTATCTGGAGAATGAAACTACCTGTGCCAGTGTAGTCAGTATTTCGCGTTCTCAGGGTCACGATTTTGATCTTGAGGACGCGAGCTCGATTGAGCGCATCGCAGCCGAGTTACGCGCACAGGGTCCATTTCATTGGGTTATTGATGCCACAGGTGCATTAACTATCGATGGTGTAGGCCCGGAAAAATCCCTCAGCCGAATGGATGCAGGTGGTTTGCATCGCTCTTTCGCGATCAACGCTATTGGTCCTGCCTTGTTATTGCGACACCTGGCGCCCTCAATTGCTAGTGGTGATGCGATCTATGCAAAACTCTCAGCCAGAGTAGGCAGTATCAGCGACAATCAAAAAGGTGGATGGTACGGCTACCGTGCCTCGAAGGCGGCGCTCAACATGTTGCTGCAAACGGCAGCGATCGAACTTCAACGTAAAAACCCCAACTTGCGTGTCGTGGCGCTGCAGCCGGGAACGGTGCGGTCGCGCCTTTCCGAACCGTTTCAAGCGGGCGTGCCGACGCTCCTGGAGCCATCAGATTCGGTAGCCGGCATGATGCGCGCGATGATGGCGCTTGACCCAAAATCAGGTGCACATTTCATCGACTATCAGGGCCGCGAGATACCGTGGTGAAGTTTTCCCCGTTCTTGCGGTATTGGCTGGCCGGTTGCAGCGGTGGTTGAATACCTGTGGGCGTTATTGCAGGGGCTTGCTGACCACGACCGCGCCCCGCAGTTTGCCGACGCTATACCCCGTTGCCTGATCTTGTGGGTATTCGATACGAATCTTTTCAGACAAGGACGCCGGTATTTCCGAGGCAGCACCATGGCAGCTTAAGCAGATCGGTTGCACCATAATCGCTTTCGCATAGTGCAGCTCGCGCTTGCCATCGTCGATATTCACAACTTTCCAATACTCCATTGTCGCGGGTGACTCGCCTTGAGCAAGACGGCCCTCGAACTGCATCAGCGCATCTTTCTGCCACGCGTTGGGCGTACCCATGGCGGGATTCCTGACGCGCGTACCCACTCGCGTCATTTGTGCGCCATGTTTTGCCGAGAGTGTTTTTGCAATCGAGGGTGATGCCTCCTTGCAGACGCTGACAGCAGCTTCGGGTCCCTCTGCGGACATGGTTGATTTGAGTTTTTGGCCCAGTTGACCCAATAGTTCATTGGCCATCGTGCGAGTTTGTTCAATCGTCACCGTGTCCAAGCCTGAGGGTGGGGAGATATTTTGCGCGCTGGTGGTGCCAGCTAAGGTGATGGATGCGGCCGTCAGAAGAAAAGCGAAAGACGGATAGCGTGTCTTGATCATTGACTTGAGCGATAACGTTGAATATTTCATGATCTCAGCCTGTTCGTAGGGATTTATCCCATTGTAGAAACGAATCGCGAGGCAGCTCTGATGAACTTGTTCGCGCCATATTGAATCAATCGTTAATTTTCCGTCGTAAATACACTGCCGTGATTGTCTCAGAAAGCACGTACTCAGCGAATAATCTCTGGCGTAAGCGCTTGGATGGCTTGGTAGTTGGTCAAGAATACACGCCCGTGCAGATGTTCGAGCAGATGGCTGCTCTTGAGTTTATCCATTACCGGCCCCTTAATTTCCGAAAAATGCAGTGCAATCCCGGCATCTTTCAGACGAGCGGCAATAGTTTCCAAGCTCTCTAAAGCGCTCGCATCAATATCATTGACGGCGGAGCATTGCAGCAGCACATGCGCCAAGTCCGGGTGGCTAGCCACCTCAGCGTTGATGCGGTCTTCAACCGTCCGTGAGTTAGCGAAAAACATACTGGCATCTACCCGTAAGCATACTAATCTAGGGCTGACCAGAACATCATGCCGCTGAACATTCCGAAAGTGCTCGGTACCGGGTACGAGACCAACCGTCGCGATATGCGGACGACTCGCACGAAATAAAAACAGCGCAAGCGATGCGACTACGCCCATCACCAAGCCCGTTTCAACCCCGATAAACAGAGTACCCATTAATGTTGTGGCCACTGCGATGAAGTCGAGTTTCGAGAAGCGCCAGGTCGATTTCAATATCTTGAAGTCCACCAGGGAAAGTACGGCCACAATAATGGTTGCCGCCAGTGTGGCTTGCGGTAAATAAAACAGTGCTGGCGTTAATAACAGCGAAGCCAGGGTAATGCCTACCGCGGTGTAGATGCCTGCCGCTGGTGTGACGGCGCCCGCCTCAAAGTTAACGACAGATCGCGCAAACCCACCTGTGACAGGGAATCCGCCGGTGAATGCCGCGGATAAATTACTGCCACCCAGAGCAATCAGCTCTTGATCTGGTTCGATACGTTGACGACGCTTGGCGGCCAGGGTTTGGCCGACCGAGACTGACTCTACAAAGCCAATCACGCTAATCAGCAGGGCAGGTACCAGCAGTTCTTGCCAGAGGTTCAAGTCCCACAAGGGTAGGGTGATCGGCGGCAGTCCTTGCGGCACGGTGCCGACTAATTTCATGCCTTGTGCTTGCCAATCCAGCTGCCACGCAAGAAACGTCGTGAGCGCGATTGCTGCTACAGGCCCCAGTTTGGCTAGCATGTCGGCATGTTTGAGACTCAAACCGGTCTGCACCAGTAAAGGCTGTAAACCCTTGCGAACCCAAAACAAAAATACGATAACGCTGGTGCCGACCAGTAGCGTGAGCAGATGCACGCTAGACACTTGATGAATGAGCGAGTTCAGTAGTTCTACAAAGTTGTGACCGTCCGCCTTTACACCCATGATGGTTTTCATCTGGCTGAGTGCAATCAGCAAACCAGAAGCAGAAATAAAACCGGAGATCACGGGATGGCTCAAAAAATTTGCCAAGAAACCCAAGCGCAGCAAACCCATCAGCAGCAATAGGCCACCCGACAAAAAAGCTAAGGTGATGGCGACTTGCCAATAGGCGTAGGTACCTGCGGCGGCATGCTCGGCCACGGTCGCCGCCGTCATGAGCGATACAACGGCAACAGGGCCTACGGCCAATACGCGGCTACTACCTAAAACCGCATACAAGACCAGCGGTGCCACGCTGGCATACAAACCCACCTCGGGCGGGAGTCCCGCAAGTAGGGCATAGGCCAAACTTTGCGGGATCAGCATGACGGTGACGATCAGCGCCGCCACCAAGTCGTTGGTGAAGATTTCGCGATTGTATTGACGACCCCAAATCAGAATCGGCAATGCCGGTAGCCAGCGTGTGGCGGTGCTCATTAGCGCACCATCTCAGGTTGTGCCATCCGCTTGCAATCTTCCAACCTAGCCGCCCAATCAATGGAAGGTAACAAGCGTGCGTGATGGCGCTCTGGTTCTACCGCAGTCACTGCCTTCATATCCATGTTGTCTCTTGGCGGTGAGATCAGGCGGCGTCGAGTTCGGCTTTGCGAGGGGCGTGGACAAATCGATCCATCAACTCGAAGCCCAGCATGCCGACCAGCATGGCCGCGACGAATAAGGTCGCTTTGGACTGTCCATCCGCCATGGATACCAGCGCTGGGCCCGGACAAAATCCTCCCAGTCCCCAACCAACGCCGAACAACAGGCTACCAATCACTAAGGGCTTGTCCATGTGCGTATTAGTCGGAACACTGAGCACCCCGCCCAAGAAGGTCGTCGTGCGTTTCTTGGCGAGCGCGAAAGCAAAAAAGCCGACGGCGATAGCGCCGCCCATCACCAATGCCAAGGAAGGGTCCCAAGTGCCGAACAAATCCAGAAAGCCAATGACTTTACCTGGGTCAGTCATGCCAGACGCCATCAGGCCGACGCCAAACAGCAAGCCAACAACGAATTCGCTAATGCGGGAGATAGGGGTGGTAGTCATCATGATGTTTCCTTAGATGAGGTGGCGCACGACGTACACGGTAACAAAGCCAGCGCCCATGAATGAACCGGTGGCGACTAAAGAGCGGAGCGACAGGCGAGACAAACCGCACACACCATGGCCGCTCGTACAACCCGAGGCATAGCGCGTGCCGATGCCCACCAGCAGCCCGGCAACGACGATCATCCACTCCGTCGCTTCAATCCGCGGCGCTGTGATGTACTCGACCGGTACCACCGCATGAAACACCGTGGGTGCAGCGAACATGCCCAGCAGAAAAGCGATTCGCCAACTGGCGTCTCCCAGCTTCGGCGGTAGCAAGCCGCCCAATATTCCGCTGATGCCGAGGATGCGGCCATTGATTAAGATAAAAATTGCCGAAGCCACGCCCAACAGGATGCCACCCGTTAGTGATGACCATGGCGTGAAATGTGCCCAATCTAAATTCATGCTGATGCTCCTGTTTGTGGTCCACAAAATTGATCAAATAAAACGTTCATGATCGCCAGTGCTTGTGGGCTGGCGATTTGGTAATAAATATTCTTACCGTCGCGGCGGGTGGTGACCAAGGCCTCATCGCGCAGAACCGTGAGCTGCTGCGACAGGGTGGGCTGAACAATGCCCAAGGTTTCTTGTAATTCACCCACGCGCTTTTCTTCTTGAGACAGCTGGCACAACAGTAGTAGGCGATCAGGGTTGGAGAGCACTTTCATCAATCGGCATGCTTGTCCGGCAGACGATCTCATTTTCTCCAAGTCCAAGCTGGTTTGGTCCATGGGTTGCATGTCCTTTCAAAAAGCTTTCGAAATATTCTATTGACGTATAATTTATATGTCAATAGAATATTGTTTACTTAAATCAAGAGGAGCCAACATGAGCACGCCCGCCAGCCATCCCCAGGTTCATGGCATTTTTGATCCTGCGACATGGACGGTGACTTACGTGGTCTACGAGAAGCCGGGCTCGGCCTGCGCCATCATTGACTCGGTTTTGGACTACGACCCCAAGTCTGGCCGCACTAGCCACACCTCGGCCG